>CAZGDG010000108.1:0-8117 GCA_964524415.1 uncultured Flavobacteriaceae bacterium | reverse complement strand
CAGACTTAATAGTATAATTTTGAAATTCGTTAGGACTTTATTCATTATTCAGTTGTTCTTTATAATAATCAATTTTGGCTTTTTCCTCTGGTGGCAATTCCGGATTTTGAATATCCTCATACGTTTTTAAGGTATCATACAAAATCTTAGCAACCAAGTATCTTGCCGTGGGTTTGTCGTCTGCTGGAATATTAAACCAAGGCGCATAAGGCTTGGAACTTCTGTTCAAAACATCTTCATAGCATCTGTGGTAATCATCCCATAATTTCCGTTCGTCCAAGTCATCACCAGAGAACTTCCAGTGTTTTTTTGGTTTATTCAGGCGACGCAACAATCTGTATTTTTGCTCCTCCTTGGAAAGATTAAGGAAAAACTTAAATATAATCGTGCCATTAGCGGCAATGTGCTTCTCAAAATTATTGATTTCATCAAAGCGCCTATCCCAAAAGGATTCGTCTACATCATCAACGCTAAGGACATCTGGCATGTTCTCGTAAAGAAGATACTCTGGGTGAACTCTTGTGACCAGCACATTCTCATAATGTGTTCTATTGAAAATCCCAAACTTACCTCGAGCAGGCAATCGTTTGTAATGGCGCCATAGATAATCGTGCTTAAGTTCTAGTGGCGAAGGTTTTTTAAAACTATGGGCAACTATTCCCCTTACATTAAATTCCTTAAACACTTCACGTATGAGACTGTCCTTTCCTGCTGTATCCATGCCTTGTATGCACATTAAAACGGCATACTTACCATGAGCGTACATGGTGTTTTGAATTTCAGCAAGCTTCTTACTTACCTTTCTTAACTTCTTTTCTATTTCGTCTTCATCAGCTTTTAAATCATAACGTGTGGGCAATTCTGAAATGTTAACTGGAGCCGTGATACGAAAATCCTCTATATTTATTTTTTTCATTGTATTTCTATTTTGAAGCAAAGGCTTTAACGTCGCTCTCGGTAACTTCGTTTCCACCTAAAATAATTAAACGTTCTACCACATTTCGTAATTCTCTTATGTTTCCTGTCCAATCATAATTTTGCAGCAATTTAATGGCCTTATCGGAAAATAATTTTTTTGGATTACCATGTTCGGTACAAATTTTATCAGAAAAGTGGTCGACCAAAAGTGGTATGTCTTCGCGCCTATTGTTTAAGGCAGGGACTTCAATTAGAATAACTGCTAGCCGGTGATACAGGTCTTCCCTAAATTTACCTTTTTCAATTTCTTCTTTAAGATTTTTATTTGTGGCGGCTATTACCCTCACATCCACTTTTATATCCTTATCGCTCCCAACGCGCTGAATACGACTTTCTTGCAATGCTCTGAGCACTTTAGCTTGTGCCGAAAGGCTCATATCTCCTACTTCATCTAAAAAAATAGTACCTCCATTTGCTGCTTCAAATTTACCGGCTCTGTCCTTATTAGCCGATGTAAAAGCTCCTTTTACATGACCAAACAACTCGCTCTCTATAAGCTCTGACGGAATCGCGGCACAATTGACCTCTATCATGGGGCCTTTGCTGCGGTCACTTTTTTGGTGAAGCCAATGGGCTACCAGTTCCTTACCCGTTCCATTTGGACCTGTAATAAGAACCCTGGCATCAGTAGGCGCAACTTTATCAATCATGGTTTTTATTTGCTCAATAGCCTTGCTCTCCCCTATCATTTCGTAATTCTTGCTCACTTTTTTCTTGAGCATTTTATTCTCCACAACAAGCTTATTTCGGTCTAGAGCAATCCTTACCGTGTTAAGTAAACGATTTAAATCCGGAGGTTTAGAGATATAATCAAATGCTCCGAGTCTCATGGTATTAACAGCAGTATCTAGATCGCCGTGACCAGAGATCATCACTATTGGAATTTCTGGTTTCAATTTTTTAACGGCTTCTAAGACCTCCACGCCATCCATTTTTGGCATTTTAATATCGCACAATATGAGGTCGTAATCTTCCTTTTTAATTTTTTCTACACCTACCAAGCCATCCTCAGCTTCATCAACATTATACGTATCATTCTCTTCTGACAGAATTTTAACTAGGACGCGGCGTATGGCCGCTTCATCTTCAATGATTAAAATCTTTGGCATCTTAAATTTTAAATTTTATTCCTGTTCTTAAATAAAAGGCGTTGAGATTATCTAACCTAAATATTTCATCTCTATTGTTATTTCTCAACACATTGTCTAACCGAAACGTAAACCCAGAATATGAGTAGGCCACGAGATGTTTAGTGAGCATATATTCAAACCCCAAGCCTGCGACGGCCACGGATAATGAGATATTCTCGGCAGTTTTTCCATTTACCGTAATCGGTTGTTGCAAGTTAGCAAAATAACCGTCTAACAAAGCAAATCCTTGCAGTATAGCTCTGTCGCTAAAAAAATATTTCAAATTAGATTTGGGAATACCTGCGGAATAAGACCACTTGTCGTTTATCTTTCTGTAGTAACTAATAAAGGGCAATGGAAAAGGCACTCCGACCGTAGTGTTATACGTTAATCCAAGTATTAACCGATTTGGTTTTGAGCCATCGGCTGAATTGGTTCTATCTTTTATAGCATAAATACCTCCGTTGAAGAAAATATCGCTTGCTGTAATACCTCGAGTTAATGTGGACGCAATCCTTGGATTGAATTGAAATCCCAAGCGCCAGTCTCTTTTGGTCTCAAAGGTATAACCCAAATTAAGATCAATGACGTGTAGCCTGTCAAGGACACTGGTATCAAAAGGGTAAGGTTCTTCTAAATTTAGGATAATCCTATTGTATTCGGCCCCAACAATAACATAGTTTTCATTCTTGATTTTAATTGGATAATTGAGTATAGCTCGCAGCCTGGTGTACTGATCTTCTGAGCGACTACTGGGTATAAATGAGTACTCCAACCTTGCCAAATCGGTCAATTGGGCATAGATTTGACAGCCGCCAAATGCAAACACCACAATGGCGAACAACAGTTTTAATCTAAAACAAAATCTCATTATGTCGCTTCCTATTTTGGTTGTATAAGATGCACATCGCGCTGCGGAAATGGAATGGTAATATTATTGTCGCGAAAGAGTTTATCAATTTTAAAGCGAATATCACTTTTTGGAAATGGTGCTTTAAAACTATCATCTAAGGTAAAGATAAGCTTAAAATTTAACGAACTATCACCAAAATCCATAAATAGAACCGTAGGCTCTGGTATTTTAATTACAGCTGGATGTTCGTCTGCAGCCTGGAGCAACAGTTTTTTTACAAGTTCAACATCACTGCCGTAGGCCACACCAACCTCAACAGATTCTCGAGTTTCCGTCCCATTTTGTGTCCAGTTGAAAAGAGAGTTTGTTAAATAAAGATGGTTAGGTAAAATAAGCACCTTATTATCAATGGTTACAGCCCTTGTAGTCCGGAGTTTTATTTCTTCAACACGTCCAATTTTTCCATCAATTTCAATAATATCACCAACATGCACGGTTTGGTCGAGCAGAATAAAAATACCCGAAATTATATCCTGAAAGAAGGTTTGAAGTGCCAAACCTATACCTATTAATAGAGCAGCTGAAGCCGCTAAAACGCTATTAACATTAACACCAATGGTGTTTAAGGTTATTAAGAAAATAATAAGGTAAATCACCCATTTGCCATACGAAAATAAGGTTACAAATTTTGCCTTATCTTCTTTGGGAAGGTTTCTTGTAATCAACCGTCTCAACCCCTTTACAACAAAAGAGGTAATAAGTATGACAAATAGAACAAATAAAATACCCTTGACACTTATGGAGATGTCTTCTGAAAAATGAAATGTATAATTGAGTATATCCTTTACTTCTTGCATTCTTAAAATTAATCAATTTTTAACGAGTGATGAATTAACACTGTCGTTATCAATATTTCATCCACTTAAATAGTTCTTTGTAAGAGGGTTTTTTACCATACATTAAAATACCTACTCTATAAATTTTTGCACCTAGCCAAACTGCAAACATAAAGGTTGCTATGAGCAATAGTAAAGATAATCCCTGTTGCCATAATGGCACTCCAAAAGGAATGCGCATAAGCATCACAACAGGCGATGTAAATGGAATAAAGGAGAATACAGTTGAGACCGTACCATGAGGATCTTCAATTACCGTGAAAAAACCAACATAAACAGCCAAAATCAAGGGCATTATAATGGGTAGCATAAACTGTTGGGTGTCTGTTTCATTATCAACGGCAGCTCCAATGGCAGCGTATAACGAACTGTAAAGCAAATAGCCTCCAAGAAAGAAAAACACAAAGGCCACTATTAGGTTGGCTATCGGTAGGTTGCCAATGGCAATAAGAAGATTTTCTGCAATCATCTGAGCGTCTTGACTCTGGATACTTTGACGAACCATGTCTTGTTGTGGTGTTTGCAATTGAGAGACATCAATGCCAAATATAGCAGTTACGACTATAATTAAAACACCTCCTAAGAGAATCCATATTACAAATTGGGTTACACCAGCAAGGGATGTCCCTATAATCTTCCCTAGCATTAACTGCACGGGTTTAACCGAAGAGATAATAATTTCAATAATTCGGCTAGTTTTTTCTTCTATGACACTTCGCATTATCATATTACCGTAAATAATGATGAACATAAACAACAAGTATCCAGCCATACCGCCAAATGCAAGCTTTACGATATTGTCTATTTTAGAACTTTTTTCGCCTTCAAAACTTTCCTGACCAATATTTATTTGGGTTTTGGAACTTTGAATTTGCTCTAAAGACACCCCATCCGCTTGGAGTTTCATTTCGCGCAAACGTCTTTCAATTTTAGATTCTAGACTTGAAATAACCGTTATGGAAGGAGAGTCTTTGGAATAAAATTTAAAATGAACTGGCGTATTATCTGATGATAAGGCATCACCAATATGAAGAAGCCCATAGTCTTCCCTTTCCTTAACCAAGGCAATGGCTGTTTCTAAATCGATATTAGCCAAATAGTTATAAGACGTTGTCTCTGTATTTTGAAATAAATCCGTTAAATAGCCCGATTCGTCAAGAACAGAAATGCTGCGCTGTTTATCTTTATTAAGCTGCGACAAATAAGCGACTACAGCAATAAGCCCAATCATGATCAGTGGACTTAAAAAGGTCATTACCACAAAGGACTTATTTCTAACCTTGGTAAGGTACTCACGCTTAATTATTAAAGGTAAGTGGTTCATTCTTAGTTATTTTTAACGGTTTCTATGAAAATATCATTAGCGGTTGGCAACACCTCCACAAAGTGATGTATCTCTGCCTTTGACATTAAATAGGAAAGCAAATCATTAGGAGAGGTTGTTGCATCAATCTTTATATTGATTTTAATGTCATCATGTAGATTCTTAAATGTAGCGGGCAAAACCTCAAAATTTTCCTTTAGTTGAGCCATTATGATTTCTGCATTATCCGACTGCATGCCAACTTCAAAGGTATTTGTTTTAAACTGACGCTTAATGTCATTTAACCTTCCATCCAAAACTTTATTGGACTTATGAATAAGAGCAATATGATCACAAAGTTCCTCAACAGACTCCATTCGGTGCGTAGAAAAAATAACGGTAGCTCCTTGATCCCTCAATTGCAGGATTTCATCCTTTATTAAATTGGCATTTATAGGATCAAAGCCGGAGAAGGGTTCATCGAAAATAAGCAATTTCGGCTGGTGCAGCACCGTAACAACAAATTGGATTTTTTGAGCCTGGCCCTTACTCAATTCTTGTATTTTTTTGTTCCACCAATCTCCAATTTCGAGCTTCTCAAACCAATATTTCAATCGCTTTTTAGCCTCTACCTTTGACAGTCCTTTTAATTGCGCTAGATACAAAGCCTGTTCGCCAACCTTCATAGATTTATAAAGTCCGCGTTCTTCCGGGAGATAACCAATATCCTTAATATGCTCAGGCCTTAGAGGTTCATTGTCTAAGGTAACACTACCTTCATCAGGCATGGTGATTTGATTTATAATTCTAATTAAGGTTGTTTTTCCTGCTCCGTTAGGCCCAAGAAGACCAAAAATACTTCCCTGAGGTACGGCTATTGACACCTTATTTAGTGCTGTAAAGTTTCCATAGCGTTTTGTTACGGAATTAGCAACCAATAAGTCCTTCATGTATTTAGAAATTTGCGTTGGTTAATCTGTAAAGATATTAAAGTTATAAGGTTTCTTGTAAAAATCCTCCCTAAATATCACCTTGGAAAATGGACTGTAGAGCACGCAAGAAATAAGACTACTTAAACAGACTGGCCTTGGTTGTAAATAAGGTTTTGGTTAAAAAAACAAAACCCACCCTTATACAAAGATAAGGATGGGAAAAAATTGCTATGAAAAAGAAAAATTACCGCTAATTAGCATTAGCGATAAGTCAAAGATACTATTTTTTATTAAACAGAAGCTTTTTAAGAGAACATATCTTTAACCTTTTCAAAAAATGATTTATCTGAACTTTCTGGTTTTGGCTCAAAATGTTCGTCATTTCTCATATTCTCAAAAAAGTCCTTTTGCTTTTTGCTTAAAGTCTTTGGTGTCCAAACATTTACATGCACAAGTAAATCTCCTTTACCGTAGCCATTTATACTTGGAATACCTTTACCTCTTAATCTCAGGATTTTTCCTGATTGCACACCTGCTTCGATTTTTATTCTAACCTTTCCAGAAACCGTGTCGATTTCCTTTGATGTTCCCAACACAGCATCTGGGAGGCTTACATACATATCGTAATGTAGATTATCGCCCTCTCGTTTTAAGGTTGGATGCTCCTGTTCTTGTATAGCAACTAAAAGATCACCAGCAATACCATTTCCAGGTGCATCATTCCCTTTTCCAGTTACTTTGAGTTGCATACCATCTACAACGCCTGCGGGTATTTTAACCGATACGGTTTCTTCTGAAACGATAAGGCCATTGGCATCAGCTCCATCGGGTCGTTTATCTATAATCTGTCCTGCTCCACCACATGTTTGGCATGGAGAAGCCGTTTGCATTCGTCCTAAAATGGTATTGGTGATTCTGGTAACTTGACCTGTACCATTACACGTACCACAGGTTTTGTAGGTGGTCCCTGGTGCTTGGACCTTACGCTTTACTTTTATCTTTTTCTCAACGCCATTGGCAACTTCTTCGATGGTGAGTTTAACACGAATCCTGAGGTTACTTCCTTTTGGTACGCGCTGTCTGCCGCCGCCAAAACCACTGAAGCCTCCACCACCGAAAGCACCTCCAAAAATATCGCCAAATTGACTGAATATGTCTTCCATATTCATACCGCCACCGCCAAAGCCTCCTGCGCCATCAAAGGCTTGATGGCCAAATCTGTCGTAACGCGCTTTCTTGTCTGGATTGCTCAATACCTCATAAGCTTCGGCAGCCTTCTTAAATTTGTCCTCAGCTTCTTTATCTCCAGGGTTTTTATCGGGATGGTACTTAAGGGCCATCTTTCGATACGCCTTTTTTATTTCTGATTCCGAGGCATTTTTGCTAATACCCAATACGTCGTAATAATCTTCTTTCATAATAAATCCGCATGACTAGCGTTCGTTTGTTTTTATTGTCCTATAACTACCTTTGGAAAGCGAATGACCTTATCTCCCAACTTATAACCACCTTCAACAACATCAATTATTTTTCCTTTTAGGTCCTCGCTTGGTGCAGGAATTTGTGTAACGGCCTCGTGGTCATCTGCATTAAAGTTGTCCCCTTTCTGAACTTCAATTTTTGATAGCCCTTTTTGCTCTAGGGTTTTCATTAATTTATTGTAAATCAGGTGGACTCCTTTTCCCAAATCCTTAGCAGCCTTATCCTCATCAATATGTTTTATGGCCCTTTCAAAATCATCGAGAATGGGTAGCATGGCCACCATGACCTCTTCATTTGCAGTCTTAAAAAGGTCCATACGCTCTTTGGACGTACGCTTCTTATAGTTTTCAAATTCAGCAAATAAGCGCATGAACTTGTCTTTCTCATCCGCCAGTTGTTCCTCTAGTTTTTCTTCGGCACTTTTATTGGCACTAGCGGACTTATTGTCCTCTTCTGCAGTAGCAGTTGCAGTTTCTTCTACTTGTGGCTCTTCAACCTTATTATCTTTATCTTTTTTACTCATTTTTGAGTTCTTTTTATTTA
>CAZGDG010000107.1:0-8321 GCA_964524415.1 uncultured Flavobacteriaceae bacterium | reverse complement strand
CATTCCCCGTGTTCTCAACGCTGAAGGTATAGGTGATCTCGTCCCCAAGGCTCGCGCCCGCAGGTCCCAAGTCCGTGGTAATGGCCGCCGTCTTGGTAAGCTCTATCGATGGGCTCTGCGCTATCGCAACCACCGTTGGGTCATCAACTGTATTGCCGTCCGCATCGTCGCCGTCGTCGCTGACGTCGCTGACGTCGTCAGGTCCGCCAAGCGGGCTGTCGCCAGTGGCCGTCGCACTGTTCGTTACGTTGCCGGCATCTACATCCGCCTGGGTTATCGTATAGGTCGCCGTGACCGTGCCCGTGGCACCCGGTGCAAGGTCCGATGGTACCAGCGCCAGGTCAACGCTGCCCGTAAGGGCGTCGTCGATCCCGATATTGCTGACCGTCACATTCCCCGTGTTCTCAACGCTGAAGGTATAGGTGATCTCGTCCCCAAGGCTCGCGCCCGCAGGTCCCAAGTCCGTGGTAATGGCCGCCGTCTTGGTAAGCTCTATCGATGGGCTCTGCGCGATGACTAATACTGTCACGTCATTAGTTGGATCTCCATCATTGTTATCACCATTAACTGAATCAATATCATCAGTTTCTAAAGTTTCAGGGTTAGCAACAATGGTAGTGCCATTAGATTCTGTACCAGTATCTGAAACATCTGTCAAATCATCTGCTGTATCTCCGTTATTACCACCAGGCACATCTCCCCTAACTATGGCACTATTCTCGACGCCACCAGCATCAATATCTGACTGAGTTATAGTATATGTAGCTGTAAAGGTTGTCCCGTCAGATGCACCAGGAGTTAGGCTTGCTATAGAAGTTCCAGAAACCGTAGCTGTTAGATCTTCAACAGAAATGTCTGTTATCGTAAAGTCTCCAGTATTTGTAATAACAAAATTATAATTTATAATATCATCAATTACACCTGGTGCACCGGCTGGAGTTATACTCGTTATACTCTTTATAAGACTCAACGAACATATTGCAGGTTCCAAAACAATTTCAGACAAAGACTCTTCAATACAAGTTGGTGTGCCAACATATCTAACTGCTGGCGTATAGGTACCTGAAGCCAATCCATTAAACACATTGCTAGTCTGAAAGGGGCCCGCTGCACCATTTACACTGTATTCTATTGCTCCTCCACCATTATCGGTAGCATCTATTGTTATGGACCCCACTCCAGTTAAACAGTCTGGCTGCACAGAAGACGTCGAGGCCTCTATTGTCGGTGGCGGTGTCAAAAATGCTGGGTCATAGACGATGAAAGCCTTACCGTCACCGCCGTTACCTCCCGCAACCGGGGCACCCGATTGAGTCATTCTAATGCCCCTAATTTCCGTTCCGGCAGGAACAAATGCGGTTAGAGGATATATCTTCACAAAAACGTTGGCACCACCAAGAAAGTTTACTCCCGTATCAAAGAAAGTTCCGGGAACCGCCACAACGGCGTTGCCCGTTAAGGCCAAGGAATTGTCCAAAGCCTGAATGGTAAATTCATTGTTACCTAGCGTCTCAGTAAATACCAGATAGCGGTTCGAGGCGGAAACTATAGGTGTATTATACTGCAGCTCCACAAAGTCCGTAGGGAAAATGGTATTATCCGCCAAAAGTACATGGCGCAAATCGTTGGAAGCATAGGCGGCCAAGAGCTCAGGATCAAAAACATCCGGGCCTTCGGTTATATTAGCCTGCTCGACCTGTTGGTCCCAGACTAACTGGCTGGAAGCACCGGGACTCGCAAATTGATAATTAACCGCGTTGGGAACATATATTTCGCTAAAGGGATTAGGCTGACCGGCAAGCTCCAAGGAAATGAAAGGTGCCGGGTCACCTGGTGCACTGGTGAAAGGGCTAACGCTAAATGCCGTTATGTCCCCGTTGGGAACAGCCCCGCTCGGATTGCCAGGTGGTATGACGTCAAAACAAGAATCGTCACTACATTCAAATGGAGATGTTAAAACATTTGTATTTGTGAAGTTACAAGAAGATGTACTGGAATAGCCAGCCGTTAGACTAATATTTTCACCATTCGACGGTAAAACAACATTTGTAAATGTATACGGTGACGTTAAACCTATAACCGATACAGAGTATAGTCCAATTGCATCTCCAGTTAAATCAAGTGTACCAGATGCTGGCGGCGGCGTAGAAAATGTCACCGTAATATCCGCAGTAAACGTATCATCTGTTATATCGTCTGGTGTACCATTGTTACTACAAATCGAAACGTTTGAAGAGGATATTTCAGAAATACTAGGACTGTCTAAAATAATTGGATTTAAGGTCACTTCAATACATGCTGGAGAAGAAATATAACGTGCGGCTAAGGTATAAGACCCAGGTGCTAAACCCGTAAAGACATTACTAGCCTGCCATGGTCCTGCTGCACCATTTACACTGTATTCTATTGCTCCTCCACCATTATCGGTAGCATCTATTGTTATGGACCCCACTCCAGTTAAACAGTCTGGCTGCACAGAAGACGTCGAGGCCTCTATTGTCGGTGGCGGTGTCAAAAATGCTGGGTCATAGACGATGAAAGCCTTACCGTCACCGCCGTTACCTCCCGCAACCGGGGCACCCGATTGAGTCATTCTAATGCCCCTAATTTCCGTTCCGGCAGGAACAAATGCGGTTAGAGGATATATCTTCACAAAAACGTTGGCACCACCAAGAAAGTTTACTCCCGTATCAAAGAAAGTTCCGGGAACCGCCACAACGGCGTTGCCCGTTAAGGCCAAGGAATTGTCCAAAGCCTGAATGGTAAATTCATTGTTACCTAGCGTCTCAGTAAATACCAGATAGCGGTTCGAGGCGGAAACTATAGGTGTATTATACTGCAGCTCCACAAAGTCCGTAGGGAAAATGGTATTATCCGCCAAAAGTACATGGCGCAAATCGTTGGAAGCATAGGCGGCCAAGAGCTCAGGATCAAAAACATCCGGGCCTTCGGTTATATTAGCCTGCTCGACCTGTTGGTCCCAGACTAACTGGCTGGAAGCACCGGGACTCGCAAATTGATAATTAACCGCGTTGGGAACATATATTTCGCTAAAGGGATTAGGCTGACCGGCAAGCTCCAAGGAAATGAAAGGTGCCGGGTCACCTGGTGCACTGGTGAAAGGGCTAACGCTAAATGCCGTTATGTCCCCGTTGGGAACAGCCCCGCTCGGATTGCCAGGTGGTATGACGTCAAAACACTGCGCATTAGCATTAAATATAGTTGCAGTTGAAATTACCAATGCAAGTATTGGTGTCTTAAAAAATTTTAAGGCATACGAAAATTTAGTAGCGTTATTCATATTATTTCAATTGATATTGTAATTTCTCATTTAAAATTCTTTGATTTGAAATTGGCAAAACAATCCCATAATTCAAGATTGATAATTTCAATTCAATCATAATTCTATTCATTATAATCTATGTAACATTTTTAGAAATAATCTAAACTGATTTTTTCGGGTACTTCATGATTCTTGTAAGATCTACTTTGGTGTATAACACTTATTTCATCTTACTTAACCACAAATAATTTTAAAGCCTAAGACTATTTAATGAGGGAAGAAAAGGTATCACCATTTCATAATTAGGTCTTTCATAGTTATTTGGGGCTAAGCTAAAATCAATCATACCTATAAATCAATTCAACTTATTCGACGGGAAATTATAGAATATTGTAAAGTAATCCCTAATTATTCGATTAAAGACCAAATTTTCAAATGAATGTCATTCCAAGGCAATTTTAATCGGTTCAAATTCAGGTTTAAAATGTACTATTCCCTTTGTTTATTTTTAACTTTGCAAACGATAAAAAATGAACATGAGTTATAAATCTGAAATAGATAGACGACGTACTTTTGGGATTATTTCCCACCCAGATGCAGGTAAAACAACCCTAACCGAAAAGCTTCTACTTTTTGGTGGTGCGATACAAGAAGCAGGTGCCGTAAAAAGTAATAAAATCAAAAAAGGTGCTACAAGCGATTTTATGGAAATTGAACGACAACGTGGAATTTCTGTTGCTACTTCCGTTTTGGCTTTTGAATATTCTGGGATTAAAATAAACATTCTCGATACACCTGGGCATAAAGATTTTGCCGAAGACACCTACAGAACCTTAACTGCAGTGGATAGTGTTATCGTTGTCATCGATGTCGCCAAAGGTGTTGAGGAACAAACCGAGAAGCTCGTTGAAGTTTGTCGGATGCGCAATATCCCAATGATTGTTTTTATAAACAAATTAGACCGCGAAGGTAAAGACGCTTTTGATCTACTTGATGAAGTTGAACAAAAATTAGGGTTAGTGGTGACTCCCTTGAGTTTCCCAATTGGAATGGGCTACGACTTTAAAGGAATCTACAATATTTGGGAGAATAATGTAAACCTTTTTACATCTGAAAGTAAACAACATATTACAGACACTATAGAAATCGAGGATTTAAGCTCTGAACTACTTGATAGCACAATTGGAGCTCCTTCTGCAAATACACTTCGTGAAGAAATAGAACTTGTAAGAGGTATTTATCCAAAGTTTGATAAAACGAAATACCTCAGTGGTGAGTTACAACCTGTATTTTTTGGTTCTGCTTTAAACAACTTCGGTGTACGAGAACTTTTAGATTGTTTTATTGACATTGCTCCAAAACCTCGTCCAAAACAAAGTGAGGAACGCTTAGTACAGCCAGATGAAAAGGATTTCTCAGGTTTTGTTTTTAAAATTCATGCCAATATGGACCCCAATCATAGAAATAGATTGGCTTTCGTAAAAGTAGTTTCGGGAGAATTTAAACGCAACACACCTTACTTACATGTGCGACATAATAAAAAATTAAAATTTTCTAGTCCGAATGCTTTCTTTGCTGAAAAGAAAGAAATTGTAGATGTGTCCTATCCAGGTGATATTGTTGGTTTACAAGATACAGGAAACTTTAAAATTGGTGACACGCTCACCGAAGGTGAAGTTATAAACTATAGAGGGATACCCAGCTTTTCACCAGAACATTTTCGATATATCAACAATGCAGATCCCATGAAATCCAAGCAATTATATAAGGGTATTGATCAACTCATGGATGAGGGAGTGGCGCAATTATTCATATTAGATTATAATGGAAGAAAAGTTATAGGTACAGTAGGTGCTTTACAGTACGAGGTTATCCAATATCGCCTGGAACACGAATATGGCGCAAAATGCACCTATGAAAATCTTAATGTACACAAGGCATGCTGGGTTGAAACCAAAGATGAAAAGTCTGAAGAATTCAAAGATTTTTTAAGGGTAAAACAGCGCTACTTAGCTCGTGATAAGGAAAATCAGCTCGTCTTTTTGGCAGACTCCATGTTTTCATTACAAATGACACAGCAAAAATACCCTAGTATTACGTTCCACATGACATCAGAATTTTAATACAAAAGTGGATTCATTTATCGAATTCATCTTTTAAGGTTATGTCTTTTATCGATTTTTAATTACTTTTTATCGATGAAAAAAGATGTGGACGTCTATGATGTCTACCTTTTTTTAAAGATTAACCCCAAATAATCTGCTTATCATGACAACTCAACCTAACTGTTTCAGTAATGATGAAATTACGGTAAACTACGACCCAAAGTGCTGCAAAAACTCAGGTATTTGTGCACTTCAGCTTTCTAGTGTATTTAGAACAACGGTTATTCCGTGGATCGATTTAGACGGTGCAGACCGCGATGCTATTATCGCACAAATAGAGAAATGCCCATCTGGGGCCTTAAGCTATACGCTTAGAAAGAAAGATGTTGCCTAAAGCACTCTATTAGAAAAAAATAACGCTTAAGCTTTAATTTTAAGCTTGGCCTGTTGGTCCGAAATTCAATGGAATTGGCGGTTGCTCATTGAAAACATGTCGAGCAACCACAAATTCTATAATTATGCTTGGCCTGTTGGTCCGAAATTCAATGGAATTGGCGGTTGCTCGTAATCTTTAATTTCACCATGTGCCTTTTCAAATCTAGCGACATTGTCGCCCAAAGCTTTTAAAAGCCTTTTGGCATGCTGTGGCGTTAATATGATGCGTGACTTTACCTTGCTCTTAGGTGTGCCAGGCATTATACTCACAAAGTCTACCACAAATTCTGACACGGAGTGATTAATAATTGCAAGATTGGAATATGTACCTTCTGCAATTTTTTCATCGAGTTCAATATTTATTTGGCCCTTTTTTGGAGCTTTTTTATCTTCTGCCATACTATTGGTTTTTATAAAATTAAAAATAAAAGGCCCTCGCACCATGGGTTTGAAGGCCTTTATTATTTTAAAGGTTAAACAACTGAATTAATTAAAATTCAATTCTTCTTTTGCTTTCATCATTTGGTCGAATTCTTCCTTAGACCCAACAATTATATTATCGTAGTCCCTGACACCAGTACCAGCTGGAATTCTGTGACCAACGATAACATTTTCCTTCAGACCTTCAAGCGTATCTATCTTACCATTTACAGCTGCTTCATTAAGAACTTTAGTTGTTTCTTGGAATGATGCTGCCGAAATAAATGATTTGGTCTGTAACGATGCTCTCGTGATACCTTGCAATATTGGAGTTGCCGTAGCCGGTTGGGCATCTCTTGCCGTAACAAGATTCTTATCTTCTCTCTTTAAGACAGAGTTTTCGTCTCTTAATTGTCTTACAGATACGATTTGACCAGATTTCAAGCTTTCTGAATCCCCTGGATCTTCAACAACCTTCATTCCGAAGATTTTATCATTCTCCTCAATAAAGTCTGATTTATGTACCAATTGATTCTCTAGGAAAATAGTATCGCCAGAATCAATGATTTTCACTTTTCTCATCATTTGTCTAACAACAACTTCAAAATGCTTGTCATTGATTTTTACACCCTGTAAACGGTACACTTCCTGAACTTCGTTTACTAAGTATTGTTGTACCGCTGATGGGCCTTTGATATTCAAAATATCATTTGGCGTTATAGAACCATCTGATAATGGCATACCAGCTTTTACATAATCATTTTCCTGAACGAGGATTTGATTAGAAAGCTTAACCAGATATTTTTTAATCTCACCTAGCTTGGATTCTATGATAATTTCACGGTTTCCACGTTTAATCTTACCAAAAGAAACCACACCATCTATTTCACTTACTACCGCTGGGTTAGATGGATTTCGTGCTTCGAATAACTCAGTTACTCTTGGCAGACCACCTGTAATATCACCAGCTTTAGCAGATTTACGAGGAATCTTAACTAAAATCTTACCAATATCAATTTTATCTCCATCATCAATCATAATATGAGCTCCTACAGGAAGGTTGTATGATCTTATAACCTCTCCTTTAGAATCTTCAATTACTAGAGTTGGTATTAACTTTTTATTTCTAGATTCTGTAATTACCTTCTCTTGGAATCCGGTTTGTTCGTCAATTTCGACTTGATATGTTATACCTTGTTCAATATTTTCATAACGAACCTTACCTGCGAATTCTGAAATAATAACACCATTATAAGGATCCCACTGACAGATAACATCACCTTTCTTAACTTTTGCACCCGGCTTAACAAATATGTGGGAACCGTAAGGGATATTGTTTGTACTTAAAACGATACCTGTTTTAGCATCCACTAATTTAAGCTCTGATGTTCTAGAAATTACAACGTCTACTTCTTTGCCTTCGTTATCTTTAGACTTAACTGTTTTTAAGTCTTCTATTTCAGCAATTCCGTCAAATTTTACGGTTAACTTATTCTCTTCAGAAATATTACCAGCGATACCACCAACGTGGAAGGTACGCAGTGTTAACTGTGTACCAGGCTCACCAATGGACTGCGCAGCTACAACACCAACAGCTTCCCCTCGTTGTACCATTTTGCCAGTGGCCAGGTTACGTCCATAACAACTCACACAAATACCTTTTTTGGCTTCACAAGTGAGCGGTGAACGAACTTCAACAGATTCTAGAGGCGAATCTTCTATTTGTTTAGCTATAGCTTCGTCTATATGTCCGCCAGCTTCGATAATCAATTCCTCTGTTAATGGATGGTAAATATCATTAAGTGAAGTTCTACCAACGATACGATCTCCTAACTTCTCTACAACTTCTTCATTCTTTTTAAGTGCAGAGACTTCAATACCTCTTAGGGTACCACAATCTTCTTCATAAACGATCACATCTTGAGAAACATCTACCAATCGACGCGTTAAATAACCAGCATCTGCAGTTTTAAGAGCCGTATCTGCAAGTCCTTTACGCGCACCGTGAGTAGAAATAAAATATTCAAGAATTGAAAGCCCTTCTTTAAAGTTGGAAAGAATTGGATTTTCAATAATCT
>CAZGDG010000106.1:0-8626 GCA_964524415.1 uncultured Flavobacteriaceae bacterium | reverse complement strand
TCCGTGCCCAGAAATTCTACAAGCATTTGCGCGGCTTTTGGTGAAATATCATAATTCTTACCTGATAAGACACGTCTTATCCAATCACCAACCTGATTTTCATAAAGTTTCTTACTCTCAAACACAACGCCAGCATCGGCAAGAGCCTTGTAAAGGGCTTTGCGCTTATCAAGTTTCTTGTATTTATAATTGAAAACCAAAACCGTTGTAGGCTGAGGCTGCTTAGCGTAAGAGGTTAATTTCTCAATCGTTCTACTTAAGTCTTGAGCTTCTTTGACTATGATAACCTGACGTTCGGCCATCATTGGAAAGCGTTTGGCATTGCTTACTATATCTTCAATACTAACGTCCCTGCCGTATAATACCATTTGATTGAAGCCTTTTTCGGACTCATCCAACACCGTATCTTCAATAAATTCTGAAATCTTATCGATGTAATAAGGTTCCTCACCCATTAAAAAGTAAATGGGCTTAACGTTTCCTTTCTTTATATCGTTCACTATTTGTTTTACTTCTTCCAACCAAAGACGATTTTAACAGATATTTTGATAAGAGGTGACAATTATTAATCGTAATTTTAAGCCATTCTATTGACATTGAACAATCGCGAAAATTGTGCAAAATCTAAATTTTCCTCCTTTTAAATACCGTTTCAAAAGTACAGAAAATAACACAGCCATTTTTGATGTTATACGCAAAAAATTTGTTGTGCTACAGCCCGAGGAATGGGTACGGCAACATTGTATTCATTATCTCATTACTGAAAAAAACTATCCTAAGTCTCTTATTAACGTTGAAAAAGAGCTCTACCTTAACGGCCTGAAGAAACGCTACGATATTGTTATTTTCAATAAGGATGGTAGCTTAAACATTATTGTGGAGTGCAAAGCCCCATCAGTTGAAATTAGTCAACAAACCTTTGATCAAATTGCACGGTACAATCTTGTTTTAGACGCTTCGTTTCTTATGGTAACCAACGGAATAAATCACTATTATTGCCAAATAGATAAAATAGGGGAACGCTATGTTTTCCTAAGGGATATTCCCAACTATCAAAATGATTAAATGTATAGTTACAAGGATATAGCCATAGTTATTTTAAACTGGAATGGAAAATCGCTTTTAGAGCAATGCTTACCTTCCGTGGTCAACTATTCCAATAACGCCCAAATCTACGTTGCCGACAACGCATCTACAGATAATTCCATTGCCTTTATAAAAACGAATTATCCGAATATCACCATTATTAAAAACAGTAAAAATCTTGGATTTGCCGAAGGTTATAATTTAGCTTTAACATCCGTGAAAGAGCCTCTATTATGCCTTCTTAATAATGATGTAGAGGTAACACCACAATGGTTAGAACCTATTTTAGACCTTTACAACACTCAGGGAAATCTAGCCATTGTACAGCCCAAAATCCTAGACTATAACAAAAGAGACACATTTGAATATGCAGGCGCAGCAGGTGGCTTCATGGATAAATATGGTTATCCCTATTGTAGAGGTCGCATTTTTAATCATATAGAAAAAGACACTGGTCAATATGACGATGTAAAGGAGATTTTATGGGCTTCGGGCGCTTGCTTTTTTATCAAAAGCTCGGTCTACAAAAACCTTGGCGGTTTTGACAACTCATTTTTTGCACATATGGAAGAAATTGATTTGTGTTGGCGTGCCTTTAACCAGAATTTTAAAATAGTGTACTCTGGTTATTCTACTGTATATCACATAGGAGGTGCCACACTCAGCAATCAAAATCCAAAAAAAACGTATCTCAACTTTAGAAACAGCCTGTATGCTTTAACAAAAAACACCGATAAAAATCTCTTTGGGCGCATATTTGTAAGGCTCATTCTCGATGGCATTGCCGGTTTACGGTTTTTGGCTCAATTAAAAATTTCACATTTCATTTCTATTTTAAAAGCCCATTTCAGTTTTTATTCTAAATTTCCAGAACTACTAAAACAACGCAGAGAGCTAACTCAACGAGCTGGCTACTTTAAGATAAACTCTATTGTTTGGTCTTACTTTATCCTAAAAAAAACTCAATTTTAGATGTTTATAAAAGTTTAAAAAAAAGTGTTAAGGACTATAGGCTGAAATTTTCTTTTGTCTAACTTTGAAGCGTTACAATTAACAACTTAAACTTAAATTGAATTATGAAAAAATTGAGAGTATTGAGTGTTTGTGCAATGGTGCTTCTCGCCTCTTGTGTATCTAAAAAAGAATATGCTGCATTAGAAGCAAAGCAAAAAGAAACACAAGACTTACTAAATAGCGCCACCGTAAAATTAAACAAATGTCTTTCTGATGCTGCTGCGGCAACTGCCAGAGTTGAAACCATGAAAGACCAGTTAGCCGACTTAAGAAAAGCTAACCAAGATTTAATTGACACCAAGGGCAATTTAACGACCTTAACTCAAAAAGGTGCTGAAAACCTTGAAAAATCATTGGAAAGCTTAAAGGAGAAAGATCTAAAAATTTCTCGTCTTCAAGATGCCTTAAATAAAAAGGACAGCGTTACCTTGGCCCTAGTAACCAGTCTTAAAAAAGAAGTTGGTATAGACGATCCAGATATAGAAATCAATGTAGAAAAAGGTGTTGTTTTTATTTCTATCGCAGACAAGTTATTGTTTAAGAGCGGTAGCTACAACGTAACCAACAGAGCCAAAGAAATATTAGGTAAAGTAGCAACGGTAATAAAAGGTAAACCAAACTTTGAGGCCATGGTAGAGTCACATACCGATAATGTACCTTACAGCAAACCTCCACTATTAGACAATTGGGACCTAAGTGTAAAAAGAGCAACCTCTGTAGTTAGAGTATTAGAAGACCTAGATGTGAACCCGCAGAAGCTTATTGCTGCTGGTAGAAGTTACCACGTGCCACTGGTTGCCAACGACACGGCTGAAAATAGAGCTAAAAATAGAAGAACAAGGATTATTGTGCTGCCTAAAATCGATGAGTTTTACGAAATGATTGAAGAAGAAATGAAAAATCTATCGGCAGGTAACTAACCTAAAAACCATAAAATTAAAAACCCAAGGCGTTTAACCTTGGGTTTTTTTATGCTATTTTAAAAAGTCGTAAGCACTGGCCAATCTAATAAATTCTGCCCTGTAACCATTCACATCCTCTCCTTTTCCCAACTTGGCTAAAGCTACGACCATAGGAAGATTTGAGCTGTTAGCATATTTAGACCCTCTCAATTGCATGCCAAATAAGGCTACAGCGGAGGCAAAGTTCATATCCTCTGATGCTTCGGCAACCTTCGTATCCTGTACATGAGTCATTTCAATACTTTCATTCTCATCGGGTTTTTTATAACGGAATTTAACTGTAAACAATTCATTGCTATAATTCTTGTCCAAGGTGTTAGAAGCCGTGTATTTTAAGTCTGGTATAGACTTGAGAAAATCACTTTTAACACCTACTGGAATAATCTCGTAAAGGGCCGTAACCGTATGGCCAGAACCCAACTCGCCAGCATCAACCGTATCGTCCAAAAAGTCTTCATCTGCCAACAGTCTGTTTTCATAGCCAATGAGTCTATAGGCTTGAACGCGCTTAGGATTGAACTCTACCTGGATTTTTACGTCCTTGGCAATGGTATACAAGGTACCTCCAAATTCCTTTCCAAACACTTTTTGCGCTTCCTGCATTGTATCTATATACGCATGGTTTCCGTTACCTTTATCTGCAAGCGTTTCTAATTTTGAGTCCTTGTAATTGCCATAGCCAAATCCAAGTACCGAAAGAAAAACTCCTGATTTTCTTTTCTCCTTTATAAGTTTTTGCATGGCCTCATCGCTTGAAGCACCAACGTTGAAATCGCCATCAGTAGCTAAAATAACCCTATTGTTTCCGTTCTTTTTAAAGTGCTTTTCGGCCAGTTTATACGCCAATTCAATACCTTCTCCTCCTGCGGTTGACCCTCCTGCCCTTAATTTATCGAGAGCGCTCAGTATTTTTTCCTTGTTTCTTCCAGAGGTTGGCTCTAAAACTACACCTGCAGCTCCAGCATATACCACAATTGACACCCTGTCTTTTTCTCGCAGTTGATTGATCAATAATTTAAATGCTCCCTTTAGCAAAGGAAGTTTATTGGCTGCACCCATTGACCCGGACACATCAATTAGGAATGTAAGATTAGAAGCAGGTAATTCTTCGTTTTTATAGGTTTTTCCTTGAAGACCAATGCGTACCAATTGGGTATCATTGTTCCATGGTGTTTTTATAACTTCGGTATTAATGGAAAACGGATGCTCGTTATTAGGTTGTGGGTAGTTATAATCAAAGTAATTGATCATTTCTTCAATTTTTACGGCATTAGCAGGCACCTTTTGTCCGTTATTTATCATGCGCCTAATATTACTGTAAGCGGCCTTATCCACATCAATCGAAAAGGTTGATAAGGCTTCATACGTTGTACGCTTAAAAGGGTTTTCTTGTATTTGACTGTAGGATTCATTTAAAAAATCGTCAATCATACTAAAGTCTACCTGGTTCTTTTCTCCTGTGGTTCGCAGGCAAATAACCCCTTTATTCCCTTTGTAACCGTAAATAGCGTTCCCCTGAAGGGGATTTAGAATTTCAATATGCTTAATTTTTTTAGTTTTAAGATTCTGAAATTCGGACTCCGAAATGGGTTTACCATCTAGAATATATAAGGGTTCACTCGATGTTTTACCGTTCCCTCTTATCCTTATTGTATTTTCTCTTTTTTGAGCAGTAACTTGTACGCCAGATGCTTGTCCCGATAGTATTGAAGCCATATCGGACTTAGCTCTCACCTGACCTGAATATCCCACAATAACCAGTTCATCAAGTGTTGCATTGTCTGCTTTTAAGGCTATATCGTACACCGCTGCTTTGCCAATTTTTATTTCTGAAGTGACCATACCTACGTGAGAAAAGGATAAGATGTCCCCTTCTTCGGCAGTAATCTTGTAGTGTCCATCAAAATCGGATTGTGTTCCAATGGAGGTGCCTTTTACAATTATATTTACTGCGGGCAATGGTAGTCCGTCATCAGCAGACGTTACGGTTCCCGATATTTCCTTTTTTTGGCTATGTGCAACTATGGTAAGCAAACATAGCATCATTGTTAATTTAAATGTTTTCATAATTTCTAATGTTTATTGAATTATTTTAGTCTTTAATGACCTTGATTATTTCCGGAAGAAGCGCAATAGCGGTGAGCACTAGAGTGTTACTTCCAGGTTTGGTTTCCTTGTGGTCTGCGGTAAGAGCTGTAACATCCGTACTCGGTTTTCCGTTTGGATTTCTTACCATAACAACATAATTACCTCCATCTTCGAGGTAATTGGATTTGGCCATCTTATAAGCTAGTTCTATACCATCATGGGTTTCATCACTTTCTCGAATATGTAAATCTTCTATACTATTTAAAAGTCGTTTGGTGTTGGTAGCCTCCGTCTTATTAAGAATTATACCATTGTATTTACCATAGCCAACAATTGATATGAAATCGTCTTCACTTAATTTTTTAGATAGGAATTTGAGTCCGTGCTTAAGTATCGTTTTGTCTTCGGTGTTAAAGTCTAAACCATAAGTCTCTAGTAAGAATGTTATGTTTTGAGGGATAGGCTTTTCCGTATCGCTTACAGAATGGCTTACCACAACGTTGAAAAATTCATCAATCGTTGTAGACTTTGTTTCAATTTGTTGATGCTGACCCCAACCAGTTGAAACGATACAAAAAAGAAAAAAAGAAGTTAAAAGCGTTTTCATGGGTCTAGTATTTTAAAGTTTATATAAAACTATAAAGCACTAAACCTATTTAAAATGGGTATTGAGTAAAAGGGCTATTTGGGTGAGTAAACTAACTTAACACCTTAGAAATGGTCTTTTGGCGTTGTATTTTACCGTTAACAGTCTCCTCGAAGTTGTCTATTCTAAAAACCTTCTTTGGCACTTCATAACGGGTTAAGCCCTTGACGTAACGAATTCTATTTTGTATGCTTTCCAAAGAATCTCTTGGGTCTTCTACTATTAAAATCAACCTCTCACCTAACTCGTCATCTGGCTGACCTGCAACAATGAACCTTTCATCAATAACAGAATGTAATTTTTCTTCAATGAGTTCTGGGAAGAGTTTTATTCCTCCAGAATTTACAACATTATCATATCTGCCGAGTAAATCGAAACTTGTTTCAGATTTTAAATCAACAACATCGTTAGTCACCAATTTTTCTTCGACCAGTTTAGAAGCTTCAATAACAAGGCAGTTTCTGTCATCTTTTGAAAACTTTATATTCGGTAAGGCTTTAAAATAGCGTTCGCCCTTAGCTATTTTTGACTGAAGCTGTCTCACGGCAACATGGGTTACGGTTTCCGTCATCCCGTAAGTTTCGTAAACTCTGGAGTTAGATAATTTTATACGCTCTAATAAAGGCTCCGTAATCTTGGCTCCACCAACGATTATGGTTTTTATGTTATAGGTGTATTTAATGGTATGACTTAATTGCAAAGGTATCATTGCACAAAAGTCATAGGCCTTTTCATAATCAAAGATCGGATGACTGCTGGGCTCCACACAATCGATTTCCAAACCTAAAATCATTGCTCTTACAAGCATCATCTTACCTGCTATGTAATGGCTAGGTAAACAGTCTAAAGCCTTATCGCCAGGCTCTAACCCAAAAAAATCACCAGTAGCTATAGCAGAATTAACCATAGCTTGTTTTTTCAGTTTCACGGCTTTGGGTTTTCCTGTAGACCCAGATGTATTGACTATGAGATAATCGTCATCATTTAGCCAGTCTATCAAAAAATTTCCTGTTGTTTTTTCATGGCCTTCACCCTCTTTTATGAGGCTGTATGCCACCTCCTTCAAATCCTCATGACTGAAGTGTAGCCCATTTAGCTTAAAGCGATTATGAATTTTATCGTACCTAGGTGTCATACTATTCTATAATTTTATAGTTCTCCTCAACTGGCTCTTCAACCTTTCCAAACAAACGCTCTTTCCAATTAGACCAATTATAGCGCCTAGCTAAAATCAAAAGCATAATGGGATATACTACAAGAACGGGAATCAATAATTCTGAAAGCAAACTCATGGAAGGCTCTGCCGTACTTTTAAAAATGGCATCTGTTTGCAATGCTGTCCAATCTGCAGTGACCAGCAAGGAACCGATTAGATTATTCCCTAAATGAAATCCTAAGGCCAATTCCAAGCCGTCATCCATAAGAGTCATTATACCTAAAAGAAAACCAGTACCAATATAAAAAATCATCATTTTAAAAAATCCAATATTGGCCACCTCTGGGTTGGCACTATGGGCAATACCGAACAATACCGAAGTTAAAACTAAGGGGAACCACTTGTTCTTAACCAGGATTCCTACATGTTGCATAAGGTAGCCTCTAAAAAGATATTCTTCTAAGCCAATCTGAAATGGAAATAGCAAGATCCCTATAACACATAGTATGGCAAATTTACTAGGATTGAATTGAAGTTCTATTTCCGAAGGATCAATGGCGTAACCGATTAAAAATGTGCCTACTGTAAAAATGGTTATCATCATAAAGGAAAAAAATATCCTCCCAAAATCTACCTTGTTTCTTATCGTTGTTAAGGACAATAGACTTCTCTCATGCATATAGCGAACTAGCAGAAATAGAAGTCCTAATAAAAAAGCAAAGGGAATTAAATTCACAAATAAAGAAAGATTATTGGGCATTTGTTTCATTAACTCATACGCTGCATCCAATTCAGAAGGGTCTGTTGTGAGATAGAATATAAAATTGAAGAGAAAAATCCCTCCCACTAGGAATGTGGTGATCAAAAACATCCATACTTCCCGTCTTCCTTTGTAGGCTAGTTGTATATAATTCATGTATTTAGATTAAAGTTCCATTGTTGTGAAATATCATATTGCAAAGTACCATTTTTTACGTTTAATGGCGAATGAAAATTATTGGTAAATAGCCCACCTGTTCCTAGTCCCTGTGGCATGTCATTACCCAAGGTATAGGTCCATTGTGCTATTGCATTTAGACCGACGTTACTTTCTAAAGCACTGGTTATCCACCACTTTATGTTTAAATCTTCGGCAGTAGAAATCCACTCCTCGCTTCCTTTATATCCACCGATTAAACTTGGCTTTAGAATTATAAATTGCGGTTTAATATCTGCTAAAAGTTGCTCCTTTGATTGAAGGTCAAAAACGCCTATGAGCTCCTCATCGAGAGCAATTGGTAGTGGTGAGGCTTCACATAATGCCGCCATTGATTCAATTTGACCCGGTTTTACAGGTTGTTCTATAGATTGTAATTCGTATTCTGACAGATACTTGAGTTTTTCCAAAGCCTCATTAGGTTTAAATGCGCCATTAGCGTCAACACGCAACTCAATGTCAGAGGGCGAAAATTCCTTTCGGATAGATTTCAAGATATCTAATTCAGTTTGAAAATCTATGGCACCAATTTTAAGCTTAATGCAATCAAAACCCGCTTCAATTTTCTCTTCGATTTGTTGGCGCATAAATTTATCGTCACCCATCCAAATTAACCCATTGATTTTTATGGCATCCAATCCATCTGTAAACTTTGAAGGAAACAAAACAAATGGCGAATTAGACCTAAGCGATTTAAA
>CAZGDG010000105.1:0-8666 GCA_964524415.1 uncultured Flavobacteriaceae bacterium | reverse complement strand
TCCGGTGCAAGGGAGATAATCTTCATATAATTCTTTTCCCTCAGTTCACGGGTCACAGGACCAAAAATACGTGTACCCTTAGGATTATTGTTATCATCTATAATTACTGCTGCGTTTTCATCAAATCTAATATAGGTGCCGTCTTTGCGCTTTAAGGATTTCTTGGTTCTAACAACTACTGCTTTAGCAACCTCACCTTTTTTAACCATTCCGTCTGGAATAGCCTCTTTCACGCTGACTACTATTACATCTCCAACTTTTGCATATTTCTTTTTGGAGCCTCCAAGTACCTTAATACATAAAAGTTCTCGGGCACCTGAATTATCCGCTACCTTTAAACGGCTTTCAGATTGTATCATTTTCAGGCCCTCCTTTCTACTACCAGGACTTATTTTGCTTTTTCAATAATTTCAATTAAACGCCATCTCTTTGTCTTGCTTAATGGACGTGTTTCCATAATTCTTACAATGTCACCTTCATTACAAACATTCTCTTCATCATGAGCTGCATACTTTTTAGTTTTCTTAACAACTCTTTTATATTTAGGATGCTGAGTTCTACGTTCTACAGCGACAGTGATAGTTTTATCCTGCTTGTCACTTACTACAACACCTTTACGCTCTTTACGACTATTTCTTTCCATGAGAAACCTCCTTTCAAAAAAGAATTAAGCCCTTTTTATACCTAGTTCTTTTTCCCGCAGAATAGTTTTGATTCGGGCAATAATTCTTTTAACCTCTTTAATCCTCATAGGATTATCCAACTGTGCTGTTGCATGTTGAAAGCGAAGGTTAAATAACTCTTCTTTAAATTCGCGGGCTTTCTGTTCTAACTCTGCTTCTGTTAAATTTCTTAATTCATCAGCTCTCATCGGCCTCACCATCCATTCCCTCTCTTGCTACAAATTTAGTTTTAATAGGCAGTTTGTGAGATGCAAGGCGCATCGCTTCTCTGGCAACCTCTTCCGGTACACCAGCCAGCTCAAACATAATTCTACCTGGTTTTACAACAGCTACCCATTTTTCTGGTGCTCCTTTACCACTACCCATACGTGTTTCAGCAGGTTTTGCGGTTACAGGCTTATCTGG
This sequence comes from uncultured Flavobacteriaceae bacterium, assembly GCA_964524415.1. Lineage (GTDB taxonomy): Bacteria > Bacteroidota > Bacteroidia > Flavobacteriales > Flavobacteriaceae > Winogradskyella. The sequence continues at coordinate 7,578 of CAZGDG010000105.1, read as the reverse complement.
AAAAATCTTGATCCAAACTTTACCTCCACGCTTAATGCTTCTAGTAAGGGCAACACGAGCAGCCTCTATCTGTCTATTGGTAATCCAAACGGGTTCTAAGGCCTGTAGGCCATACTCACCAAAGGTGATTTTATTTCCCCGCTGAGCCTTACCTTTCATTCTTCCTCTCATTTGCTTACGATGTTTTACTCTTTTAGGTACTAACATCAAAGAGCCTCCTTTCCTGCATAATCTATCTATTCATCATCTATTTCTGGAAGTATTTCTCCCTTATTGATCCAAACTTTAACTCCAATTGTTCCGTATGTTGTGTCTGCTTCTGCAAAACCATAGTCAATATCAGCCCTCAATGTATGCATTGGGACACTTCCTTCACTGTAACCTTCACGTCTGGCCATTTCTGCTCCACCAAGACGTCCACTGCTCTGAACTTTAAAACCTTCTGCTCCCATGCGCATTGCACGGTTCATTGCCTGCTTCATTGCTCTACGGAAAGATATTCTTCTAACTAACTGTGAAGCAATATTTTCAGCAACTAATTGAGCATTCATTTCAGGATCTTTAACTTCTACAACATTAATCTGTACTGTTTTTCCAGTTAAAGCTTCTATATCATTTCTTAAAGCTTCAACTTCAGATCCACCACGTCCAATAACCATTCCTGGTCTGGCAGTGTGTACATCTAATTTTAATCTATTAGCAGCTCTTTCGATTACAACTCTAGAAATTCCAGCTTCAAACATTTTCTCCTTAACATGATTTCTAATCTCACGATCTTCATTTAAAAGCTTGGAATAATCATTTTTATCCGCATACCATTTTGCATCCCAATCTTTTATAACTCCAACTCGGAGACCATGTGGATTTATTTTATTACCCAAATTTTATCCCTCCTTTGTATCGCTTACAACGACTGTAATATGACTTGTTCTTTTATTAATAGGGCTAGCCGATCCCTGTGCGCGTGCTTTCCATCTTTTCATTGTAGGACCCTCATCAACAAAAGCCTTTTTTACATAAAGGTCATCTACAAACATATCGTGATTATTTTCAGCATTAGCTGCAGCTGAATTTAATACCTTTTCTACCATCTTAGCAGCTTTTTTCGGTGTGCTTTTTAAAATTGCAACTGCTGTATCAACGTCCTTACCCTTAATTAAGTCTGTTACCAGACGTGCCTTACGGGCAGTGATACGCAGGTGCTTTGCAACTGCTTTAGCTTCCATTTTAAAACCCCCTTACTTTAACTAACATTACTATCAATAAAGTAATATTACGATCAATAATTTTTATTTAAGTGCTGTTGAACGCTCTGTATGGCGGCTGTGACCTCTAAAGATTCTGGTTGGAGCAAACTCTCCTAATTTATGTCCTACCATTTCTTCAGAAATATATACTGGCACATGCTTACGACCATCATGAACAGCAATTGTATGTCCAACCATTTCAGGGAATATGGTTGAGCTTCTTGACCAGGTTTTAACAACCTGCTTTTTTCCACTCTCATTCATTTCTCTGATTTTGGCAATAAGTTTCTCTGAGACGAAAGGTCCCTTTTTTATAGATCTAGCCATCAATAATCCTCCTTTCTACTATTTGCGCTTCTTAGCGTGACGTGAACGGATAATATACTTATCTGAGCGCTTTGGCTTACGTGTCTTTTTACCCATAGTAGGTTTACCCCACGGAGTTACAGGATGTCTACCAGCAGGTGATTTACCTTCTCCACCACCGTGTGGGTGGTCATGAGGATTCATAACTACACCGCGTACATGAGGTCTTTTACCTTTCCAGCGGCTGCGTCCGGCTTTACCAACTGTAATATTTTCGTGATCAATATTACCAACCTGTCCAACAGTAGCTTTACATACATTATGAATTAATCTAACTTCACCAGAAGGCATTTTTAAGTGTACAAACTTACCTTCTTTAGCAAGAATCTGGGACATTGTTCCAGCAGATCTTGCAATCTGGCCACCTTTTCCTGCCTGCATTTCTACATTGTGTACAATTGTACCAACAGGAATATCTTTTAACTGAAGTGCATTTCCAGCAGTGATATCTGCCTCAACACCAGTATCTAAAGTGTCACCAACTTCTACTTTGTTTGGTGCAAGAATATATCTTTTTTCTCCATCTGCATACTGCAGCAGAGCAATTCTTGCAGAACGATTTGGATCATATTCTATAGTTTTAACTTTAGCAGGAATTCCATCTTTATCCCGCTTAAAATCAATTATACGGTAGCGACGCTTGTGTCCACCACCCTGATGACGGCTGGTAATTCTACCATTTGCATTCCGGCCACCCTTTCTTTTAATTGGAGCCAGTAGGCTCTTTTCAGGCGTATCTGTTGTAATTTCATCAAAACTAGCAACAGTCATATAACGCCTTGAAGGTGTGGTCGGTTTAAAACTTTTAATCGCCATCTTTTTTCCCTCCTTTATTAATTATTTTTTAGAGGCCTTCGTAAATTTCTATTTCATCGTCCTCAGCCAGCTTAACTAAAGCTTTTTTCCAGTCAGGTTTTTTACCAACATGGAAGCCGAGTCTTCTTTTTTTACCTCTAACATTCATTGTATTAACATTTATAACTTTTACAGAGAATATTTCTTCTACTGCATTTCTAATTTCTACTTTGTTTGCATTTTTGGCTACTTTAAATGTATAAGTATTAGCCTCCTGCATCTGATCCATAGTGTTTTCAGAAATAATAGGTGCTATGATGATATCTCTTGCATCTTTCATTCGCCCAGCACCTCCTCAACCATTTTAACCGCTTCTTCGATGAAAATAACCATTTCATTATCTAAAAGATCATATGCATTTATTGAACCGGCCAGCAGAGTTTTGACATTAGGAATATTTCTAGCTGAAAGATATAAGTTTTCATCCTTTTCAGGCATTACTAAAACAACTTTTTTATCTTCTAAATTTAAATCAGCTAAAATATTAACAACTGCTTTTGTTTTTGGTTGATCAAGCTCAATCTTATCAACTAAAATCAGCTCATCTCTGTCAACTTTATCAGTTAAAACAGATCTTAAAGCCAATCTTCTCATCTTTTTAGTTAACTTCTTATCATAACTGCGGGGAGAAGGTCCAAAAGTGATTCCTCCACCTACCCACAGAGGAGAACGAATACTTCCGTGACGAGCACGTCCAGTACCTTTCTGTCTCCAGGGTTTGCGGCCACCACCGCGAACTTTACCTCTTGTTTTTGTAGAAGCGTTCCCGCCTCTTCTAGCAGCTAATTGAGCATTAACTACCTGATGTACAACATGCTTATTTATTTTATCATTAAAAACAGAATCATTTAATTCTACTTTTTCGAGTTCTTTTCCACTCTGATTGAATTTTGTTACCTGCGGCATCAAAAATCCTCCTTTCTAAACTTATTTAGTTGTTATTAACAGATTTGATTTCAAGCACTGCTTTTTTAGCTCCTGGTACTGGACCAGCAATTAATAAAACATTGCGCTCTACGTCAACTTTTACAATTTCTAAGTTTCTTTCAGTTACTCTATTATGCCCCATTCTTCCAGGCATTTTAAAGCCTTTAAACACTCTTCTTGCATCAACAGCACCAATTGAACCAGGTGCACGATGGAAGTGTGAACCGTGTGTTTTTGGTCCAGCATTGTGATTCCATCTTTTAATATTACCGGCAAATCCTTTACCTTTGGAAATACCACTAACATTAACTTTTTCTCCTACTTCAAAGAGATCAGCTTTAATTTCACTACCTTCACTCAGTTCCATATCAAGTCCTTTAAATTCTCTCAAATGTTTTTTGGGCTCGATATTACGGCTTTCAAATTGACCAAGTTCTGGTTTGTTAAGTCTGTGCTTTTTAACTTCTCCAAATCCAAGCTGTACTGAATCATAACCATCTTTTTCTGTAGTCTTGATCTGTGTTACAACACAGGGACCGGCCTCAACTACAGTTACAGGTACCAGCTCTCCATTATCTTTAAAATACTGAGTCATCCCCAGCTTTTTTCCTAATATAGCTTTCGCCATGGCCTAATACACCTCCTGACATTAAAGTTTAATTTCTATATTTACTCCTGCGGGCAAATCAAGCCTCATCAGTGAGTCTACAGTTTTTGATGTAGGATCGAGAATATCGATCAGTCTTTTATGTGTTCTCATTTCAAATTGTTCTCTTGCATCTTTGTGAACATGAGGTGAGCGAAGTACTGTAAATACCTCTTTCTCTGTTGGTAGAGGTACTGGACCAGATACATCTGCACCGGTTCTCTCAGCAGTTGCAACAATTTTTTCTGCTGATTGATCCAGAAGCTCATGTTCAAAAGCTTTCAGGCGAATCCTAATTTTTTCGTGTTTTGCCATTTGCTTACCTCCTTAATCTTTACGATTTAAGCTCAGTTAGGAGCATAGAAAAAGCGAGGAGGATGCCTCCTCTGCTTTTTTATACTTACTCAATAATTTCAGTTACAACTCCAGCTCCAACTGTATGACCACCTTCACGGATTGCAAAACGTAGTCCTTCTTCCATAGCTATTGGAGTAATTAGCTCTCCTGTCATCTCAATGTTATCTCCAGGCATTACCATGTCTACTCCCTCTGGTAGTTCAATTGTTCCTGTTACATCTGTTGTACGGAAGTAGAACTGTGGTCTGTATCCATCAAAGAATGGTGTGTGTCTTCCACCCTCATCTTTACTTAATACATAAACCTCTGCAAAGAACTTTGTATGTGGTGTAATACTTCCTGGCTTCGCCAGTACCTGACCTCTTTCGATGTCTTCTCTTTTTACACCTCTTAATAATGCACCAATGTTATCTCCAGCTTGCGCTTCGTCTAACATCTTACGGAACATTTCTACTCCTGTTACTACTGTAGATGTTGTATCTTTGATTCCTACAATTTCTACCTCATCCTGTGGATGCAGCACACCTCTGTCAATTCTACCTGTTGCTACTGTTCCACGTCCTGTAATTGAGAATACGTCCTCTACAGGCATTAAGAATGGCTTTTCTGTATCTCTTTCTGGCTCTGGAATGTAGCTGTCTACATTTTCCATCAGCTCAATAATCTTCTTACCCCATTCTCCTTCAGGATCTCCGTTTTCAGCTGCTTTTAAAGCAGAACCTACTATTACAGGAATATCGTCTCCTGGGAAATCATATTCGCTTAAGAGTTCTCTTACTTCCATTTCTACAAGTTCGATTAACTCTTCGTCTTCTACCATATCTGCTTTGTTTAAGAAGACTACGATTGATGGTACGCCAACCTGTCTTGCTAAGAGAATATGCTCTCTTGTCTGTGGCATTGGTCCATCTGCTGCAGATACTACTAAGATTGCTCCGTCCATCTGTGCTGCCCCTGTAATCATATTCTTTACATAGTCAGCGTGTCCTGGACAGTCTACGTGAGCATAGTGTCTTGTTTCTGTCTCATACTCTACGTGAGAGGTCGCAATTGTAATTCCTCTCTCTTTTTCCTCTGGAGCATTATCAATTGAATCAAATGCTCTTACTTCTGCTCCACCATAGTTTGCTAACACATTTGTGATAGCTGCTGTTAAAGTTGTTTTACCATGGTCAACATGTCCTATTGTTCCTATGTTAACATGTGGTTTTGTTCTTTCAAATTTTGCTTTTGCCATTTTCTTTTCTTCCCCCTTAAAAATTTAACTTATTTTTATGTAGCCATCAGGATAAAATATCCACAAAAAAGGCCTGGCGGCTGCAGGCCGAATACTGCCATTTTGACAGTTATATTTATTTAAATCAGAAGCAGATTAGAAATTTATATATTATGTTTTTCTAAAAACACTTCTAATTTTCTTTTTACTCTCTGTAATGCATTATCTACTGATTTAACATGTTTATCAAGACTTTCAGCAATTTTTTGATAAGATTTACCATCTAGATATTCCTGTAAAACATCAAACTCTAAATCACTTAAAGTTAATTCACCTGAAGAATCAGTAGTGATACTATTTTCATATTTATAAATGGGTTTCACAATTTCATGAGCCCGAACAGCTATAATGCTCCCCAAATTTAGGACAGTGAAATAAGGTGTAGGATTATTACCTTATTGTCCAATGAAGGAGGAGCAATGCAGGCAAAACGGAAACGGTACAGCGCCAAATTCAAATCAACAGTGGCACTGGAGGCGCTCAAAGAACAAAAGACCATGAGTGAACTGTCCAGCGAGTATGGCGTTCACGCCAATCAAATCAGCCTTTGGAAAAAACAATTACTAACCGAAGCAGAGAACGTTTTTTCCAACAAAAGACATCGTCAGGAGAAAGAACAAGAGAATCTGGAAACAGAACTCTATCGACAAATCGGTCAGCTCAAAGTAGAGCTGGACTGGTTAAAAAAAAAGACTCCCAACTGAGCACAGTCAGAAACGTATGCTGATCGAACCGTCACATGAATACCTCAGTATTCAACGACAATGCGAGCTTTTGGGTATCAGCCGGTCCGGTTATTATTATCAGCCACAACCGGAAAGTGCACTGAACCTTGAACTGATGCATCTGATGGATGTTCAGTTTATGAAAACACCGTTCTATGGTGTCAGGCGCATGCATCAGCATATTTTGGGTCGCGGTTACAACGTCAACATAAAAAGAATCAGACGGTTATACCGGTTAATGGGACTTGAGGCGATCAAAGCCGGCGGCGCTGCTCATAAAATATACCCTTATCTGTTGAAAGATTATAAGGTTACGGCGCCCAACCAAGTCTGGAGTACGGATATAACTTACATTCCGATGCCGCGCGGTTTTTTGTACCTGGTTGCGGTCATCGATTGGTTTAGTCGATACGTCCTGGCCTGGCAAGTCTCGAACAGCCTGGATGCTGTTTTTTGCATCGAGGCACTAAAGTACGCTCTTGAGAACTATGGTGTGCCGACGATTTTTAACACCGATCAAGGCGTTCAATTTACATGCAAGGACTACCTTGATGTTCTCGACACTCGCAAGATACAAATCAGCATGGATGGGCGAGGTCGAGCCTTTGACAACATTTTTATCGAGCGCTTGTGGCGCAGCGTCAAGTACGAATATGTTTATATCAATGCGCCTGAAACAGGACTCGATCTGCATTCGGGTCTGGAATGGTATTTTGACTTTTTTAACAATGAAAGGCGTCATCAAAGTTTGGAAAACCAGACACCGGCTCAAGTCTACATGAAAATGGCTTGACAGTGGTGAAATAATCGGCTACCTTTGGGATAACTCCAGTCGCCCTACGGGCTCCTTCCGTTATCCCAAAGGTGACCCTACACCTTAAAAAGTACCCAAAACTGTCCAAACAATGGGGAGCGCCTCATTTATTTGAATCATATTTTGTTTTAAGATTAGAATAAACTATAATGGGGTAAGAAAAAAGAACTTAAGTTTTCAATTCTCAATACTCAATTCTCAATACTCATTACTATTCATCGACGGCAATCACCAGAAAGAAGCCACTTTAGAATATTTTGAAAAGCTTCTCGCTACGGTTCACAATGACAGCGTCATGATCTTTGACGACATTCACTGGTCCAAAGAAATGGAAGAAGCCTGGGAAGTAATTAAGCAGCATCCAG
>CAZGDG010000104.1:0-8859 GCA_964524415.1 uncultured Flavobacteriaceae bacterium | reverse complement strand
GTTGAAACCTCATCTATATTTACTATTAACAACGTGGCTATAGTTGCACTGACCACATTTTGCGGTCTTTTGTTTTTCAAGGAAATCATTTCATTTAAAAACTGGCTTGGTATTAGTTTTGCGATGATTTCCATTATAATAGTATCTTTAGTTTAAGCAATGGTCGATTCGTTCAAAACCATAAAAAAACCATCGCAACCTGTTTTGTTTAAGGACAAAAACAGTAAATTTTATGGCTTCGTCTTTCCGTTTGACTCCGAAAATAATTTAAAATCAATTATTTCTGATTTAAAGAAAGAACACCAAAATGCTGGCCATTTTTGTTTTGCTTATCAAATTGGAGCTGAACAAAACGCTCAGTATAAGGTAAATGATGACGGAGAGCCTAACAATACAGCCGGAATGCCCATATATGGTCAAATTCAATCGTTTGAACTTACCAATGTCCTTGTCGTAGTTGTTAGATATTTCGGTGGCACTAAATTGGGCGTGAGTGGCTTAATAAATGCTTACCGCACCTCGGCAAAATTGGCTTTAGAGCAATGCGAAATCATTGAAAAAACCATAAATGTTAGATTTGAGCTTCAATTTGAGTACAAATTGATGAGCAAAGTGATGCAACTACTTAGAAAAAATAACGCCGATATTTTAAATCAAACCCTAACAGAACACTGCTTACTCGAAATCTCTGTAAGAAAAAGAAACAGAATGAAGGTTTTTCAACTTTTTAAGAATTTTTACGGTGTTGATATTGTTGAATTATAACGAATAATTCTGCAGTTTGTCTAAAAGATATTTCGGGCAGCGCGTTGGTCTATTTCGTTTCATGTCTATAAAAGCCAATATTGTATTCCCTGTAGCCAGTAGCTCTCCATCTAGTTTACGTAATTCATAGTCAAATTCAATAGAAGCTGTGGGCAGTTTTTTTAACTTAGTTATTACTTTAAGTCTGTCGTCATAACGGGCTGAATTTTTGTAGTTTATGCTTAGGGAAATAACCGGAAGCATAATGCCTTCCGCCTCCATGGCGCTGTAGCTAAGGCCAAACTCACGCAACCACTCCGTACGGCCCACTTCAAAATAAATCGCATAGTTGGCATGATAGACAACGCCCATTTGGTCGGTTTCACCGTACCTCACCCTTATTTCGGTCTCATTAAATGACATTTTTATGCGATTTTTTAAGAAAAAATTTGTACTTTTCTTTCGTTTTAAACATGAGAAAATATTTCTAAATAATCAATGTCTTTTGATTTTTTTTTTAAGAATTTTGTTCACATATTTGCCTTGATTTAAAACACCCAGAGAATCCAATTCTCTTTTTTTTTGCTAATCTAACTAACAATAAAAAATTTTACGCAACGCATGGAGGTAACAGCGCAATCTGTATGGAACAACTGTCTCGCTTTTATAAAGGATAACATACAACCTCAAGCTTACAAGACATGGTTTGAACCTATTAAAGCTGTTAAACTTTCAGGAAATGCGTTAAGTATTCAAGTACCGAGTAAATTTTTCTATGAGTGGCTGGAAGAGCATTACGTAAAAATTCTCAAAGTTGCACTTACTAAAGAGCTAGGCGAAGATGCTAAATTGGTTTATGTCATTAAAATGGAAAATACCTATGGCAATAGACAACCTTTTACGGAGAAGATTCCAAGCTCAAATAGATCGGCAGTAAAATCCCAAGATGTTGATGTTCCTTTTGACAATAAAAGTCCGGAGTTAAAAAATCCGTTTGTAATTCCTGGAATAAGAAATGTAAAAATAGAATCTCAGCTCAATCCTAGTTACAGTTTTGAAAATTTTCTTGAAGGTGATTCTAACAGACTGGCTAGAAATGCTGGCATAGCAGTAGCTAATAAACCTGGAGGCACGTCATTTAACCCATTACTGATTTTTGGTGGTGTAGGACTTGGCAAAACGCATCTTGCTCATGCTATTGGTGTAGACATCAAGGACAAATACCCAGAAAAAACAGTCTTATACATTTCCGCAGAGAAATTTACGCAACAATATATAGATTCGGTTAAAAAGAACAACAGAAACGATTTTATTCATTTTTATCAAATAATAGATGTTTTAATTATAGACGACGTGCAGTTCTTATCGGGAAAAACCGGAACCCAAGATGTGTTCTTCCATATCTTTAACCACCTGCACCAAAACGGAAAGCAGGTTGTTCTAACAAGCGATAAAGCTCCTGTAGATATGCAAGATATAGAGCAGCGTTTATTGTCTCGTTTTAAATGGGGATTATCTGCTGAATTACAAACACCAGATTTTGAAACTCGTGTTTCTATATTAAAAAACAAATTGTACAGAGACGGTGTTGAAATGCCAGAAGAAATAGTGGAATACGTTGCTAAACACATAAAAAGCAATGTAAGGGAACTAGAAGGTGCCATTATTTCGTTAATAGCGCAATCATCATTCAATAAAAAAGAAATTACAATTGACCTTGCCAAGGATATCGTTGAAAAGTTTGTAAAAAATACGAAGCGGGAAGTATCCATTGATTATATTCAGAAAGTCGTTTCAGACTATTTTCAAATGGATGTCAGTACGTTACAATCCAAAACCCGAAAACGCCATATCGTACAGGCCAGACAGTTGGCCATGTTCTTTGCCAAAAAGTACACCAAAGCATCCTTGGCCAGCATAGGCTCCCAAATAGGCCAAAGAGATCATGCTACGGTATTGCACGCCTGCAAAACGGTAGACAACCTTTCTTCTACGGATAAGCAATTCAGAAAGTATGTAGAGGACCTCGCTAAGAAATTATCTTTGTAAAATCCAATTCGTCGTGACCAAAATTTTAATGGTGTGTTTAGGTAATATTTGCCGGTCACCTTTGGCACATGGCATCCTTCAATCTAAACTAGACCCTTCGCATTTTTATGTTGATTCTGCAGGAACTGCTTCCTATCACATAGGCGAACAACCAGATAAAAGATCTATTAAAATAGCAAAATTAAATGGCATTGATATTAGGCCTCAAAGTGCCAGACAGTTTTTAAGTTCGGACTTAGACACCTTTGATTACATTTATGCTATGGATGAATCCAATTATTCAGACATCCTAAAATTAGCGACAAAAGAGGAGCATAGATCTAAGGTAAAGTTGTTCCTAGATGAAAATGAAAACGCTAAAGTAAAAAACGTTCCGGACCCCTATTATGGTGACCTTACAGATTTTGAACTGGTTTTTAAACTTGCTGATGAAACCTGTGACATCATAGCCAAGAAGTTGATTGCGCAAACTTTTAGATAAAGATTTAGATCAATTCCTTAATTTTGATATATGGAAGGCGACAAAGGCAAACTCTATCTCATCCCAACACGCTTAGGCGACAATCCTCCTTTAGAGGTTCTCCCAATATCCATCAAAAAAATTATTGAAGAGGTGGATCATTACATTGTTGAAAACGAAAAAACGGCACGACGATTTATAAAAAGAGTGTCCTCAAATAAATCACAGCCTTCACTGCACATAAATATTCTTAATAAATATACCACCGAAGAAGAACGGAACAGCTATTTAGATATATGCCTAAAAGGGGAATCCGTTGGTCTTATCTCTGAAGCTGGTTGCCCTGCCATAGCAGACCCTGGTTCTGACATTGTAAGGTTAGCACATCAAATGGGAATTGAAGTTATGCCTCTAGTAGGACCATCATCTATAGTTTTGGCTTTGATGGCTTCTGGCATGAATGGACAAAACTTTTCTTTTAACGGCTATCTTCCTATAGACAGAAATGACCGTAAGCGACGATTAAAACAGTTGGAAAAACTCTCCAAAGACAATAATCAAGCTCAAATTTTCATTGAAACGCCTTATAGGAATATGAAAATGTTGGAAGACATAACCAAATTTCTCAATAAAGACACGAGACTATGTATAGCTTGTGACCTTACCCTGCCCACACAATACATCAAAACACAGACTGTAGAACAATGGAAGAGCAATAAGGAAGATTTTCACAAAAGACCAGCAATTTTTATTTTACAGCAAGATTAAAGAATTGCCTTGGCTCTTTTTTTAGGTACAATGCGAGACGTATCGTAACCACTAAATTTTTTCATGTAATATTTTACCGTAGAACCGTAGGCATCAGAAAAATTATGGTCGCCGTAACTCCTAAGAAACTTTTTTACACTTCCTGGCCCAGCAAGATGAGCTGCGGCAAGTATGCCAGACTCTGTAATCTTTACACCAGAAATAATCTTACCCTCAAAACGCTTAATATCCTTGCGCAATATCCATTTATTGCGTTCTGCATTAGCGATAAAGGCCTTTTCCTGTAGTTCTGGTGTATTTAAAAAATAACTTGGCTTATAAATACCCAATAATTTCAAGGTCTCTGCTCCAAATTGATACTTACCGAGATAACCAAGTGTGTTCACCGTAAAATAATCTCCTCTAGATTCCTTAAAACCTAGTGCCTCCTTAAAGCCTTCAAAAGACTTTCCTAATTCTGGCGTGTAAGAATAATGGTTTAGCTCCGTATCGTCAGAAACAAGCGCCAACTCTTTGGAAATATTATAGTCTAAATCTAAACCCTCAGTAGAGTAGTGTTCGGGATTTAATCTTGCATTAGGATAAAGGGCTAATGCTAAAATAAAACAAATTGAGAAGGGCCAAATAAAATTTCTAATGCTATTTTTAATCATAACAGCTCATTTTATTAGTAAAACACTTCCCCAAATCGCTTTACTAAAATTGAGTGCAAAGATACGGTGGTTCTTCAGTCACTAGATAAAATCAACGACCAAATACACAAAACATCGGTTAAAAGTAAAAAAAGTGCCATTTTAATTGTCCTGTGCTATTAATTTGAAGTGTGGGCAGCGGCACCTTAATCAAATTCAAAACATCAAAAATGGTTCGTAAAATGGCTGAATTTGTTTTAATCCTACTCAAGTCCAAATCTAAGCTTAAGAAATACTGACGAATCCTATTTTGATTGGGAAACATGGCATCATTTGGTTCTCCTGTCAACATTCCATCTCCACTATAACCAAAAGCCAAATTAAGCCACTTTGGTAGTGCGTCCGTTTTTAAGAAAGCTTCGATATTAGCGCTTAGCCAATAGGTCTGGCCATTGTAATCCTTTAACAATTCTTCATGTAATCCATCTCCCAATAGCTCAGGTCTTTGCTCTGCAAAAGAAGTCCTATGAAAGGAATATTTTAAAAGCAAACGCTGTTCTTGCCATAACAATTCTTGACTCGCATAAAGTCCCGTACCCAGAACATTAGCTGCCATATCAGACCAAGAAAAACCCCATTCTTCAGAAAAACCGTCCATGACTTCCACAGCTGTTAGAAAGCCCAGTCCAAAGGCAGCACCGTACAAAACCTGGTCTCGTTGACTGGCTCCCGCCCAACGCAAGCTACTTCCTGTGAGCCTGCCTATTTGATACGCCGAAAATGCATGGCCAAACTTATCCATTTGAAGCCATTCATTGGAGTCATCCACCACTTTGAAGCTAGAGCGTTCATAATCTTTGTACCAAAGCTGATTTAAGCCAATTAGGCTTAAAGATGCTAGTGTTGCTTCTGTAATTACAACAGCTCTTTTTCTTTTTGTGTTAAGTGAATCGGATGGTGTTAGGAACTCAGTTACACCTGTTTGGGAACAGACCAAATTTAATGTGAGTACCAGAACAAAAACTGTTAGTAAATGCTTCAATTTCTAACGATTTATGCCTTGGGACGACAAATACCTCTGATATTCCCTTGCGTTTCTATTGTGTTGAGATAAACTTTTTGCAAATTTATGGTAGCCCAATCGATTGGCATCAGCAGCAAAATATAAGTAGCTATGCTTTTCTGCATTAAGTACAGCCCTTATCGCGGAAAGGTCTGGCATAGCAATAGGTCCTGGTGGCAATCCCGAATATTTGTAGGTGTTATATGGAGAATCTATTTCTTTATGTTCATTTAGCACCCTACGAATTATAGTTCCTCGGTACTCTGGTAATTGATAAGCAGCAAACCTTAGCGTTGGGTCGGCCTGTAATGGCATTCTTAAACGTAATCTATTTAAATAAACACCAGCAACTCTTGGCTGTTCTTCCACTTTTTTGGATTCTTCATGCACTATGGACGCCAACGTCACAACTTGCTGCGGTGTTAACCCGATTTCTTCCGCCTTTTTTAGGCGAGCCTCAGTCCAAAAGCGTTTATATTCGGCGAGCATTCTATCTCTAAACTCCTCTCCGGAAGTACTCCAGAAAAACTTATAGCTGTTAGGCAAATACATACTCAATGCCGTTTCATCATTAAAAGAATTGGAGCTAAGAAAATTCTGATCGGTCATGGCGAGCAGTAATTCTAAACTATCGGCTTCAATTTGAGTACTTATTCGTCCCGCCAAATCCTCTAAACTGTTTTGGTTATTGAACGAAATTACTACTTCCAAACCCTTGCCTACTCTAATGGAATTGATGATATCATTATTAGTCATGTCCTTCTTAATGGCAAACTTTCCCGCTTTAATATTCTGGGTGTACTTTTTCTGTTTGGCCAAAGCATCAAAGGTTTCTATATTTTTTAATAAGGGTGAAAGTTCTTCCCTTACGTCACTGTAAGCGGCGTCACTTGGAATATAAATGTAAGCCACCTCGTTATTGAAGTTTGTATTTGGCTTAAACATTGCGCTGTAGAAATAGTAAGCAATACTTCCAAAAACCACCAAACCAATAAGAGCGATTGCCCAGAGAATTCTTTTGATATACATTAGTTTACGCCTTTAATTTTTTGCAATAGACAAACATCATAATATTTATGACCATCAAAACGCCAATCTTTCTTTAGTCCAGCATCAGTAAATCCTTGACTTTTAAATAGATTTAAGCTTTTAGTGTTGTTGGCATCAACATCAGCATACAATTGATGCAGTTGTAGCGTATTGAAACTGTATGCTGTGAGCAGTCTTAACGCTTCTGCGCCAAAACCTTTGTTTCTATTTTTTGTATCATTAATGATTATACCTACTCCTGCCCTTCTATTTTTAAAATCGAAATCAAATAGGTCTATGAGTCCAATTGGTTCATTCGTTTTGGTGCATATAACAAGACGCAACTGTTTTGCTTCAAAAATATCTTTATGGGAGTTTTCTAAATATTGCTTAACTACATACCTTGAGAATGGTGTTATAGTATCGCTTATCTCCCAAAAGGCCGTATTATTTTCAATATCATGGATTAAATCCAAGTCTTCAGGTTCTAATGCCCTTAAATAAATATGTTGTCCCTTGAGCGTTACCATTGAAAACTACCCTTATACACTTGTACTGCTATACCTACAAGCCAAATGTCCTCGTAGCCCTTTTGTGTTGGCTTAAACCTAACACTTAATTTCCCTCCACGAGTCTCTAGTGTCACCTCATTCTCCATCGTTCGCTTAGCAGTATGCATGGCTAATGCTACTGCGGTAACACCTGTGCCACATGACAGCGTTTCATCCTCTACACCACGCTCGTAAGTGCGGACAGCAAAAGTGTCATTGGAGCATTGTTCCACAAAATTGACATTTGATCCTTCTTCACCATAGGGTTCGCCATATCTAATTTTAAAACCTTTGGTCTTTACATCTAATTTCTCAAGATGGTCATTAATAATCTCTACATGATGTGGGGAACCTGTATCTAAAAACAAATGAGAATCAAAGGCCTCAACCCTATCTACATCTTGCATTTTTAAACTGACTACAGTTCCATCAATTTGGGCTTCATGAATTCCGTCTACCGCAGAAAAGGAAGTCCTGCTTTCAATAATCCCTAAATACTTGGCAAAGGCGGTTATACAGCGACCACCGTTGCCACACATGGTACTCAACCTACCGTCTGCATTGAAATACACCATCTTAAAATCTGAAAATTCGTCATTTTCCAATAGAATAAATCCATCTGCTCCAATGCCAAATCGTCTGTCACACAACTCCCTGATACGTTTGGTATCATTTTTGTCTATTTGGTTAGTGCGATTATCAATTATAATGAAATCGTTTCCAGTTCCTTGATATTTGTAAAACTCTGTAATCATATGTTATGCAAATATAGTGTATTTGGAATATCTAAATACGGCTCTAACTCTTGTAAATAGTGACGTTAAATAGTCGTTAAAATTAAAATTGATATTAAATAAATACTATAATTTAAACGTTAAACAAACATAGAAAACCTATAATTATGAAGAAGATTGTAATATTAGTGTGTGTTTCGGCCTTGGGTGGATTATTAACCTTAGGAGGCTATAAGTTATTGCTTGAAATTAACGAACAACCTTTGGTTATTGAAAAAGCTGCTGATACTCCAACCTATGTTCCAACGTACAACAACACATCGATTAATGCATTGGATGCACCAAGTTTTGTTACAGCTGCTGAAAAATCCATTGATGCCGTTGTACACGTTAAAAATACGGCTATTGTAAGTGCACCAATGACCATGTACGATTTATTCTCAGGGCGAAATCCTAGAAGAGCCCAAATCGGTACAGGAAGTGGTGTTATAATTTCGCCTACTGGATACATTGTAACCAATTACCACGTTATCAGGGATGCTGCAGAAATCAGCATTACGCTGAACAACAATAAAGTCTTCAATGCCGAACTTATTGGTGCCGACGAAGCTACAGACATTGCTCTGTTGAAGATAGAAACCGATGAAGATTTACCGTTTTTGGCGTTCGGTAATTCAGATAATGCAAAAATTGGCGAATGGGTACTTGCGGTAGGAAACCCTTTTAACCTTAACTCTACAGTAACAGCAGGTATCATAAGCGCAAAATCTAGAGACCTATCTGGCCAAAATACACAATCCTTTATTCAAACAGATGCCGCTGTGAACCC
>CAZGDG010000103.1:0-9045 GCA_964524415.1 uncultured Flavobacteriaceae bacterium | reverse complement strand
GATTGCGGTAAAGTATATCGCATCCATCCAGATGGCAGAATTCCAAAAGACAATCCGTTTGCAAATGCTTCAAATGCCAAAACCGCTATTTATTCCTATGGCCACCGAAACCCTCAAGGAATGACCATTCATCCAGAGACTGGTAAAATATGGACACATGAGCATGGCCCTAAAGGTGGTGACGAAATCAATATTATAGAAAAAGGAAAAAATTATGGCTGGCCCGTAATAAGCTATGGCATTAATTATAGTGGCACCAAATTCACGGACATCACTGAAAAAGAAGGCATGGAGCAGCCGCTTCACTACTGGGTACCTTCCATTGCACCCAGTGGTATGGCGTTTATTTCCAGTGACAACTACGGTGATTGGAAAGGTAATCTACTCGTAGGCTCTCTCAAATTTCAATATTTAGATATGTGCACCTTAAAAGACAACAAGGTCATCAAAGAAGAACGCTTACTCGACGGCATAGGACGTGTGCGCTCGGTTGAGCAAGGTCCGGATGGCTTTATTTATGTTGGCGTGGAAGGTGTGGGAATCGTTAAACTAATACGTAAAGACAATTAAAAGATGAGACTAAGCAAGGTGACAAAAATCATATATTTATTCATGGCAATTGGACTACTTTTGTCCTGTAAATCAGAAAAAAAGAAAGCTGACGTCTACGCCCAAAAGAACCAAGTAGATAAGTCGAGCTACAACAAAGGCAAGGCCATATATAATCAGCTTTGTATAACCTGCCATATGGCAAACGGAGAAGGTGTTGAAAAAATATTTCCACCATTAGCCAACTCGGATTATTTAAAAAATAATCAAGAGGCAAGCATAAGAGCCGTAAAATACGGTATGTCGGGAGAAATAGTAGTAAATGGTATTACCTATAACAGTGTTATGGCTCCATTAGGATTAACAGATGATGAAGTTGCTGACGTCATGAATTATATTAATAGTGCTTGGGGAAATGCAATAGACAATAAGGTAACGCCTGACATGGTCGCAAATATCAAAAAACAGTAATTTATGCTCGTAATAGGAATTGCAGGAGGTACAGGTTGCGGAAAGACGACTGTTGTAGACACCATTTTACATGAATTACCTGAGGGCGAAGTAGGCGTAATCTCCCAAGATTCCTATTATAAAGATACATCGCATCTCAGTTTTGAAGAGCGGACGAAAATAAATTTCGACCATCCTAAATCCATAGATTTCGACCTATTACAAGAGCATATCGCTATTCTTAAAACAGGACAACCCATTGAGCAGCCAGTGTATTCTTTTGTAAACCACAATAGAACTGGCGATACCATTAAAACACATCCTAGGAAGGTAATGATTGTAGAAGGTATTTTGATTTTCTCACATCCAGAAATAAGGGATTTATTCGACATTAAGATATTTGTGCATGCCGACTCCGACGAGCGTTTAATAAGGCGCCTAAAAAGAGACATCAATGAGCGAGGACGTGACATAAATGAAGTATTAAACCGTTACCAAACCACCCTTAAGCCCATGCATCAGCAATTTATTGAGCCTATGAAAGAGTACGCTGATATTATAATTCCTAACAACAAATACAATACGGTGGCTGTAGACATTGTAAGAACCATAATCAATGAACGTTTGTAATGGCCAAATTCAATTCTAAATACCTAAAACCGTTTAAAAACATCTACGTTGTTGTACTCATCGTTTTTGTCGTGTGGATGCTGTTCTTTGATGCACACTCCTTCATATTTCACAGAGAACTCAATGCCGAAATCAACGAACTCGAGTATCAAAAAGAACACTATAAACAGGAAATCGAGAGAGACAGTAAAGCCATAAAGGAATTGAGTACCGAAGAAGGCATAGAGCGTATGGCACGAGAAACCTACTACATGAAGAAACCTAACGAAGATATATTTATCATAGAATACGAAGACAGTATTCCTAAACAAGATAACAATGAGTAAATCATTATTCAACGAATTTGAATCAGTATCCTCCAAGGCTTGGAAACAAAAAATCCAAGTGGACCTAAAGGGAGCCGACTATAACGACACACTAATTTGGAAGACCTACGACGGCATTGACGTCAAACCCTTTTACCACGCCGATCAGTTTGAGGATTTTCCTGATATTTCCAATACACAGGTAACCCAGTGGAAGGTTTGCGAAACCATTAATGTCACCGATTGCAAGGCTGCCAACGCAAAAGCCCATGATGTTTTAAAGCGAGGTGCAGAAAGTATCCATTTTAGCCTCAACACTGCGACTGTTGATATCGACCAGTTGCTAAAAGACATCGATACCAACCTAACGCCAATAGATTTAAGCTACAACACCTTTTCACAAAAGGAGCTCGATGAACTGCTGAAAATTGACAAAGCTTCGTTTTTAGAAATGTATGTTCATTTCGATTGTATTGGACACTTAGGAAAAACAGGCAACTGGTTCTCCAATTTAAAAACTGACCATCAATACCTAGAGGCTTTGGTAAAACACACCAATCAATTGACAGTTGATTTGTCGAATTACCAAAATGCAGGAGCTACTAACGTACAGCAATTGGCTTATGCCCTAGCCCACGTCAATGAATACCTCAACCACCTAGACCAAACCCTTTCAAGTGACAAAAAGCGGTCCCTGACAGTGACATTTAAGGTTTCTGTAGGTTCCAACTACTTTTTTGAAATTGCAAAATTGAGAGCCTTGAGGCAACTCTGGGCGAGCCTAGCCTCAGCATATGGCATCAATACCCAATGCCGAATTATAAGCACGCCTAGCAAACGGAACAAGACCATTTACGACTACAATGTAAATATGCTTAGGACAACGACCGAATGTATGAGTGCGATATTGGGCGGTTCTGATGTAGTCTCCAATTTAGCTTATGATGCCATTTATCATAAAGACAATGAGTTTGGAAGTAGGATAGCCAGAAACCAATTACTTGTCTTAAAACACGAAAGCTATTTCGACAAGGTAAACAACCCTGCCGATGGTACCTATTATATTGAAACCTTAACGGAACAACTGGCCGAAAAAGCACTAGAACTATTCAAAAATATTGAATCTGGAGGTGGCTTTTTACACCAATTGAAAGAAGGAATTATCCAACGAAAGATTAAGGAAAGTGCCGCTGTGGAACAAACCGATTTTGACGCTGGAAAACTAGTGCTTTTAGGTACTAACAAGCATCCAAATTCCGAAGATAGGATGAAAAATGACTTGGAAATCAGCCCATTTTTGGAAACCGAAGCCAGAAAAACCCTTATTGAACCAATTATTGAAAAAAGACTATCGGAACAATTGGAAATGAATAGATTAAATGATGAGTAAAACTCACTATTGAAAAAATCTATAGTAAGGATTTACCTTAAAAATCAACACAATGAGCAGAAAAAACATTCAACATATAAAACTTAAATCGGTATCTCCAAAACAAGCGGAAACCAAAACTTCTCATTTTAAAACTGCTGAAGATATAACCGTTAAATCTACCTATTCAAAAGGGGATATTTCGGAGGCGGAACACCTCAATTTTGTGGCTGGGATTGCACCCAATTTAAGAGGGCCTTATTCCACTATGTATGTTAGACGTCCATGGACCATCAGACAGTATGCAGGCTTCTCTACCGCAGAGGAAAGCAATGCCTTTTACAGACGAAATTTAGCAGCAGGACAAAAGGGTTTATCCGTGGCATTTGATTTGGCCACACATCGTGGCTATGATTCGGACCATGAGCGTGTTGTTGGCGATGTGGGTAAAGCTGGAGTGGCTATCGATTCGGTCGAGGATATGAAAGTGCTATTCGACCAAATTCCCTTGGATAAAATGTCGGTATCCATGACCATGAACGGCGCCGTATTGCCCATCATGGCCTTTTACATTGTGGCTGCCGAAGAGCAAGGCGTAAAGCCTGAGCAACTTGCTGGGACGATTCAAAATGACATCCTTAAGGAGTTTATGGTGCGAAACACCTACATCTACCCTCCTACACCATCGATGAAAATCATTTCAGATATTTTTGAATACACCAGTAAAAACATGCCGCGCTTTAACAGCATAAGCATCTCCGGTTACCATATGCAAGAAGCTGGTGCCACCTGTGATATAGAGTTGGCATACACCTTGGCAGACGGTCTCGAATACATTAGAAAAGGACTGGAAGCTGGCATGGACATAGACACCTTTGCGCCACGTTTGTCGTTCTTCTGGGCTATTGGGATGAATCATTTTATGGAGATTGCCAAGATGCGAGCAGCGCGCTTACTGTGGGCTAAACTGGTAAAACAATTCAACCCAAAGAATCCGAAGTCCCTAGCCTTGCGTACGCACAGTCAGACCTCAGGATGGAGTTTAACGGAACAAGATCCTTTCAATAATGTGGCCCGAACTTGTATTGAAGCCGCAGCAGCAGCTTTTGGAGGTACCCAAAGTTTACATACCAATGCCTTGGATGAAGCTATCGCCTTACCAACGGATTTTTCGGCACGCATTGCCCGAAATACGCAAATCTATCTCCAAGAGGAAACCCACATCACCAAAACGGTAGACCCTTGGGCTGGAAGCTATTATGTTGAAAAATTGACCCATGACATCGCCCACAAAGCTTGGCAACTCATAGAGGAAGTAGAAGGACTTGGCGGTATGACCAAAGCCATTGAGGCTGGCATACCCAAGATGCGTATCGAAGAAGCGGCTGCACGGAAACAAGCCCGAATTGATTCGGGACAAGATATTATCGTTGGTGTAAACAAATACAAATTAGACCAGGAAGACCCCTTGCATATTTTAGAGGTTGATAATCAGACCGTGCGAAACCAGCAAATAGAATCCTTAAAACGCATTAAGGCCAGTCGTAACAACGAAGCAGTAAAGAAAGCTTTAGCCGAACTTACAGCAGCAGCCAAATCAGGTAAGGAAAATTTATTAGCTTTAGCGGTAGCTGCAGCGAGACATCGGGCAACCTTGGGCGAAATATCAGATGCCTTGGAAGCCGAGTTCGGACGCTATAAAGCACAGATTAAATCCTTTTCAGGCGTGTACAGTAAAGAAATAAAAGACGATAAAAGCTTTGAAAAAGCGCGAGCCTTGGCCGATAAGTTTGCCGAACAAGAAGGCAGGCGTCCACGTATTATGATTGCCAAAATGGGCCAAGACGGTCACGATAGAGGCGCTAAAGTAGTCGCTACTGGCTATGCAGACGTTGGCTTTGATGTAGATATCGGTCCACTTTTCCAAACACCTGCGGAGGCCGCCAAACAGGCCGTAGAGAACGATGTGCACATTTTGGGTGTTTCCTCATTGGCCGCAGGACATAAAACCTTGGTACCACAAGTTATTGAAGAACTTAAAAAGTATGGCCGTGATGATATTATGGTGATTGTAGGTGGCGTTATACCAAAGCAAGATTACCAATATCTGTTTGATGCTGGTGCCGTTGCCGTATTTGGCCCAGGAACCAAAATCAGTGATGCAGCGATACAGATTTTGGAAATATTGATAGATGAGTAAGTAATGTTTGACGATAAAAATATCTAATGAGAATTAGGCATAAACCATGACTTAAAATAGTTCTAATCTTTTCAAATATTAAAAATGCCTATCAGGGATTCACTCAATCACACAACCTATATTGAACATTCAAAAAGCATACTATATGCGGCGGACGAGAATTTTGCTTTATTAAAGTCATTCGTTAAAAATTGGAATCAAAACCGCTGGACTTTATAGGTCAACAATGCTTTTATATGCTCTTAGCTTAGAGCTCATATTAAAAGCACGAGCATTGTATGAAGAACGACAGTGGATTAATTCAGAGGAAAAACCTTCTTTTGAGAATTTCTTAAAACGTTGGAACGGTAATAATAAGGGACACGATTTTTTCAGAATAATCGAGCATTATAAAATCGAAATTAACGATGAAGACAGGAAGCTACTGGAAAACTTCAAAGAATTTACTGGGTGGGCAGGTCGCTATCCATACCCAAAGGGAGATAGCCTGACAAAGGAGATGGAAAAAAATGGCCGCCCATACGGAGTAATCAGTTTAAAATTCAAAGAAGGTGTACATGCATTTATCAATAGAGAAATAATAGTAATGGCCAAAGATTAAAGGTATAATCTAATTCAACCTGTTAAGACCTAGAAAATTAATAATTCTATGAGACATCAAAAAATTCAAAATCTAAACTAAAATTATACTTAGTATATCTTAATCTTGTTCTAGAGCTTTAACCCTAATAATAATCATGAGTCGAAAAATACTCTTTTTATGTTTTACCCTGTTCTTTTCAACGAAAGTAATTTCTCAAAAAATAGAATTTAAGGATGAGGTTGCTTATATCAATGAAGAAAAATATATCGAAGTAGAGAAGTTGAACAAAATGAATTTTATTATCAAAAAGCCTTATACTGATGAAAAGATTTTAGAAATTCATCTAACCAAAGCCTTTAACTCCAAAGACAGAAAAAGATATAAATTACCACGAATACACTTTATCAAATTAGATAAGTCGATGAGTTTTGAATCTCACATTCCAAACAAGAAAGAACTTGTCAAATTCCTATATGAACAAAATATTGTTTTAGCCAACGGAGAACCTAATGAAAAAATAGTACTCGATTATTATAAAAAACTTGAAGAATTAAAGAATAATAAAATTACAATGAAGAAAAATTAATGTCCCCTATAGATTCCTTAGATATTAACCCAACTTAAACACACCATGCCAAAGGTTTTGTACCGCATTTATGTTGTAGAACTGTCAAAACGTGTCTACACTGAAAATTCGAAATTTAGAGCTGCCAACCCACAATTTAACGGTGTGTTACAGTGTCTTTATGTTGGCATGACCAGTAAAACACCAAAGGAACGTTTTGAACAGCATAAACGTGGTTACAGAAACCAAAAAGGGCATAAACTATCATCCAATATCGTACAGAAATACGGTCTCTATTTAAGGCCAAGCCTTTATAATCATATTGATCCCTTGACCACACGACTAGAAGCGCTAGAGGTAGAAAAGCAACTCGCCTTGGAACTACGACGCCAAAAATATGCCGTGTGGTTTAATTAATCTTTTATCCAGCTAAGCTAGAAGCAGCCACCAAACATAAAAATTAGGTAACTTTACAAAGAAAGGAAAAAGTAAAGCCAAACGGGTTGGATACGAGCTGTTTCGTTGACAAAAAAATCAACCGAAAAGAAGTGATATTATTTCTTTTCTAAGATTATTGAAACTAAACTTATAAAGTCCAAAAGCACATTAGAAAAAAGGCCATCAAATAATTATAATCTTGAAAATGAAATTAAATGCTTATCTAGCCAATCGACTTAAAGAAATTTTCACGGAAGGGAAATGGGTCGTGGGAACAAATTTTAAGGAACAAATAATTGACCTTGATTGGAAGCAAGCCACTCAAAAAATAGAGAACTTCAACACTATTGCCGATCTCACGTTTCATATCGATTATTATATCGCTGGAGTCGCAAACGTTCTTAAAGGTGGCACACTGGATATAAGGGATAAGTTTAGTTTTGATTATCCGCCAATAACATCTCAAAACGATTGGGATAATCTGGTCACTAAATTTTGTACCGATGCGGAAGAGTTTATTGCACTTGTCCAACAGATGCCAGACGAAAAACTGCTTTCGGACTTTGTAGATAAGCAATATGGCACATATTTTAGGAATATTGATGTCATGATCGAACATACCTATTATCATTTGGGACAAATCATGCTCATCAAAAAGCGTATTAAAACCGCAAATTAGTTTAAAAAACGGCGCACAACGATGACCAAAAGCAATGGTAACGCCAATAAAAAAACATAAATGACTAAAACAGTAGCCTCTTTAATAATTTTTCTTTGGTCATTCCAATTCCTACAGTGCCAAGATTTTGGCAATCTCCCTAAAATAGAGAAAGATAAATTATTGAATGACCTAGAGCTACTGTATCAAGGCTTGGACAAGTTTCATTCCGGTATGTATTGGTATACACCAAAAGATAGCGTTGATATGGCCTTTGACGACGTTAAAAAGAAGATAACACGCGATTTAAACGTACTTGAATTTCATAAACTCATAGCGCCTTTAGTGGCACTTTCGCGAGAAGACCATACAAACATATACCTACCTGCATCAATTAAAGATAAGATGAATTCAGAAACAAAGTTCCTGCCTCTAACTATCGTTTTTCTTGGCCAAGAACTGTACTGCGTTAAAAACGGCTCTAATGTAAATAACCTTAATCTGGAAGGAAAACAAATCGAAACTATTAATGGCGAAAGGCCAACGGACATAGTGGGTAAAATTGGAAATCTCTTTGCGTCTGACGGATTCATTAAAACCGTTAAATATAGTGACTTGAGAGGGTTTAACTTTGCAACCTATTACTTCTACTATCATGGACAAATTGATCAGTTTGAAATCAAGTTTAAGGGCATTAAAGAACCAGTACTAATTACATCACTTCATAAAAAAACAATTAGCCAAAATCTGAAGGCTCGCTATCCATCATCAAATACAACCGATAGGGAGAAGCTTTTGGAATTCAAAATACTCAATGATTCAATGGCTTATTTGGGTATCCATTCGTTTTCCAACGACGACATAAGACAATATGCAGACGAAAAGAAATTGAGCGTTTTTTTAAAGAATAGCTTTAAATCCATAGCAAAAAACAACATTAAAACCCTTATTGTCGATGTAAGTAAAAATACTGGTGGTTCCGAGGGAAATGAAGGTTTATTGTATTCTTACTTTGGAGAAAACTACCAGAAATACAAAAAGGTACGCGTAAAGACGCAAAAAGCAGTCCTGGATAATGGTATTGACAAACCTATTAATCTAAAAGCCTTTGGTTTTATTGAAAGGCTCTTTACCCAAAAAAAAATGGAAGATGGCTCTTTAAAACGAAGGACTTCCTTAGGTAAAGGACTCATGGCCTATAAAAACGAGCCAGATTATAAATTTAGTGGCAAAACATATGTGCTCATAAGTCCAATAACGTATTCTGGAGGTAGTGAATTTAGCAATATGATGTATTC
>CAZGDG010000102.1:0-9130 GCA_964524415.1 uncultured Flavobacteriaceae bacterium | reverse complement strand
ACAAAACCCAAATAGTAAATGACCGAGGTATTCATATCTGTAAAAGTATGGTGGCCTGGCAGCGTTATGGCGACGGCGAAACACCGAAATCCTCTGGTTTAAAGGGTGATAAATTGGTCGGAAAATATTATGTTGCCTATGATAAAGCTTATAAAGAAGAGGTAGAGCAACTGATTAGTCAAGGCGTTAGTAAAAATGAAGCTGAGGCCAATGCACCTATTTTCTTGGAAGCAAAAAATATGCTGCGACAATGGGAAGCTGGCGATAAGGAAGTAGTGGGACTCTGGCAAAAGATGAATGGTTGGGTATATGAAGGTTTTGAGGATACTTACCAGAGAATAGGTGTAGATTTTGACAAGAATTATTATGAAAGTGATACCTATTTGCTCGGTAAGGAATTTGTGGACGAAGGCTTAAAGTCTGGCGTATTTTTCAAAAAAGAAGATGGTTCGGTATGGTGTGATTTAACGGATGAAGGGCTCGATGAAAAACTCGTTTTAAGAAGTGATGGCACTGCGGTATACATGACTCAAGATATTGGCACGGCAATTCAACGAATAAAGGATTTTCCTGATGTTGGCGGTATGGTTTACACGGTTGGCAACGAGCAAGATTACCATTTTAAAGTACTGTTTCTCATTCTACAGAAACTAGGATTTAATTGGGCGCAAAACCTCTATCATTTGAGTTATGGAATGGTAGATTTGCCTAGCGGAAAGATGAAAAGTAGGGAAGGAACGGTTGTAGATGCAGATGATTTAATTGATGAGATGACAGAAACCGCTAAGGATATTTCCCAAGAACTTGGAAAGTTAGAAGGTTATTCCGAAGCAGAGAAAAATAACCTTTACACAATTGTTGGTCTTGGTGCTTTAAAATACTTTATATTAAAGGTAGATCCAAAAAAACGCATCTTATTTGACCCTAAGGAATCTATAGATTTCCAGGGAAATACAGGACCTTTTATTCAATACACTTACGCAAGAATTCAATCTATATTGCGCAAAAGTGCTATAGATACCCAAACAGTAGACTTCGCTCAAATAAATTTGCATCCCAAAGAAAAACAATTGCTCAAGCAATTGGAGCAGTTTCCAACGGTAATACAAAATGCTGCTCAACAATATAGTCCTGCTTTAATAGCTAATTACACTTATGATTTGGTTAAAGATTTTAATTCGTTTTACCAGAATGTTTCCATTTTGGGTGCCGATAGCGATTTGGAAAAATCCTTTAGGGTAGCACTCTGCAATAGCGTTGGAAAGACCATAAAAAATGCCTTTAAACTGTTGGGTATCGCCGTACCAGACCGCATGTAGTTGGCTCGGTCCATTTTGTTTTTTAACATAATGTGGCAGTATCTATTCGTGCAATTCTCCTTATCTTTAATAGCCTTTTTAGAATGAAAAAGAATTGTTATGAAGAAAATGTTATCCACCACAAAAACTTTAAGTCAAGGACTTGGGCTTCTATTTTTCCTATTTGCTCAAGTCGTTTTTGCTCAAACTTCCTTTACTGAGTTTGCCGGTAAAGTTGTAGATAAGAATTCCGGGAAGCCTCTTGAAGCTGTAAGTTTAAGACTTGTCAACAGAAATATCGGTACAGTTACCAATACTGAAGGTGATTATGTCCTAAAAGTGCCTCAGGACTACATGAACGCCCAACTTTCGGTAAATCTTCTAGGGTACAAACCTTATGTCATTGATCTAGAAGACCTCAAAAGAATCGAAGCCATAATAGAATTGAATCAGGTAGTGACCAAGCTTTCACAGGTCAATATCTCGGCATATAAAAGCGCTAAGGCATTAATAGAAAAGGTATTTAAAAATAGAATGAAAAATTTTGATGATCAATACCTTAAAATGACCGCCTTTTATCGGGAAACAATTAAAAGAAGGAATAGAAACGTGTCGCTTACAGAAGCGGTTGTAGATATTGTTAAACAGCCTTACCATATGTTGGGTCGAGATAAGATTGGTCTAAGCAAAGCTCGGAAAAGTACCGATTATAAGCGCTTAGATACCTTGTCTGTTAAGCTACAAGGAGGTCCTTTTTCTACAATTTATCTCGATGTCATGAAATATACCGAGTACATCTTCGATGAAAATTACTCCAATTATAGATTTACTTTCGACGAACCTTCAACCATAGACAATCGCGATGTTTACGTCGTTAAGTTTGAACCGATTAATAATACTATGAATTTAATGTATGGAGGCAAACTTTTTATCGATGTAGAATCCTTGGCTTTGGTCAGTGCAGAGTATGCTTTAGACCTGAGAAATAAAAGACGTACTAAAAACCTATTGGTGAGAAAAAAACCAAGTGATGTTATTGTGTATCCTGTTGAGGCAAATTACAAAGTGGATTATAGTTTTGATGGAGAAAAATGGCATTATGGCTATTCTAATTTGTACTTAAAGTTTAAGGTTAACAAGAAGCGGTCACTATTTAATAAAGTCTATTCATTGGCTAGTGAAATGGCGGTGACGGATTGGTACAAAATGAAGTCTCGCAAAGACTTTGATGTTAAAGAGCCTTTAAGACCTTCGATAATTATCGCCGATGAAATTTCAGGATTTTCAGACCCAGATTTTTGGGGACAGTATAATTTGATAGAACCAGAAAAGTCTATAGAGTCCGCTATTGAGAAAATTCAAAAAAGTATAGAAAAAGAAAAGGCTAAAGAGAACAATAAAGAAGAGACTTTACCTTAAGCTGCTCTAACTTTTCTTTTACCTTAGAGGCTAAAATCTATTGTCAAGAATGCTATGGATAATTAGTGTTGAGAATGCCACCACGCTTCAATGACATAACCGCAACCATGGTTAAATTATTTTGCCATAAAACGGTGCTTGTTTCAACTACGGCTTTGAATAACCTTTGATTCTTAAAAAATAAGGCTTTAGTGAAGCACTATCTTCTAATATCTAGCTTAAATTCTTAAATTTGCAACTTCAAAAGTAGAATGAGATTATGTTCAATAATTTAAGTGACAAGTTAGATAAAGCCCTCCACGTATTAAAAGGCCATGGCAGTATTACAGAAGTTAATGTTGCGGAAACTTTAAAGGAAGTACGTCGTGCGCTTTTAGATGCCGATGTTAATTTTAAAATCGCCAAACAATTTACCAATACGGTAAAAGAAAAAGCTTTAGGGCAGAACGTATTAACCACACTTCAGCCAGGACAGTTGATGGTTAAAATCGTTAAAGACGAATTAACCCAGCTTATGGGAGGCGATGCTGAAGGTATTAATCTTTCAGGCAACCCAAGTGTAATTCTTATGTCAGGTTTACAAGGTTCGGGTAAAACTACTTTTTCAGGTAAACTTGCAAATTATTTAAAGAATAAGAAGACTAAAAAACCGCTTTTAGTAGCTTGTGATGTCTACAGGCCGGCCGCAATTGACCAATTACATGTCGTAGGAGATCAGATTAATGTTGATGTATTTAGCGATAAGGGAAATTCTGATCCTGTAGCAATAGCTCAGGCCGGTATTGCTCATGCAAAAGCCAATGGACACAATGTAGTTATTATAGATACCGCTGGTCGTTTAGCAGTAGATGATGCTATGATGACGGAGATTTCTAATATTCATAAAGCTATTCAACCACAGGAGACTCTTTTCGTTGTTGATGCCATGACGGGTCAAGATGCCGTTAACACAGCCAAGGCTTTCAATGATATCTTAAACTTTGATGGTGTTATTTTAACAAAGCTAGACGGTGATACAAGAGGTGGTGCAGCTATTTCTATAAAATCGGTAGTTAATAAACCTATTAAGTTTATAGGTACTGGTGAAAAAATGGAAGCTATAGACGTCTTCTATCCCTCTCGTATGGCAGACCGTATTTTGGGAATGGGTGATGTGGTATCTCTTGTGGAGCGTGCCCAAGAGCAGTACGATGAAGAAGAAGCGCGTAAACTACAAAAGAAAATCGCTAAGAATCAATTTGGTTTTGACGATTTCTTGAAACAAATTCAGCAGATTAAGAAGATGGGGAATATGAAAGACCTCATTGGTATGATTCCTGGTGCTGGGAAAATGATGAAGGATGTGGATATTGATGATGATGCATTTAAAGGTATCGAAGCCATTATCCATTCCATGACTCCGGGAGAGCGCTCTAATCCTTCAGTGATTAATGCGAGTAGAAAAAAGCGCATTGCCAAGGGTTCTGGGACTTCTGTTCAGGAGGTGAATCAGTTATTAAAACAGTTTACTCAAATGAGCAAGATGATGAAAATGATGCAAGGCGGTGGCGGAAGAAAGATGATGCAGATGATGAAGAATATGCCACGGTAAATCTCATGCAATGTGTCAACTCGAACGCAGTCGGGAGGTCACATAATCTTAAAGTTTATAAAAGGTCTCAACTGCGTTAGACTTTACAATTACATCACATTATGACACTACTAGACGGAAAAAAAGTTAGCAACGACATTAAAAATGAGATAAAGGCGGAAGTTGACAAAATGAAAGCCAATGGAGAAAAGGTGCCACATTTGGCAGCGGTTATAGTGGGTAATGATGGTGCTAGTTTAACCTATGTTGGGAGTAAAGTTAGAGCTTGTGAACGTGTGGGTTTTGAATCTACCATGGTACGTATGTCCAATACAACAAGTGAGATTGAACTGTTAGATAAAATTGAAGAGCTCAACAACAATGATGATATAGACGGTTTTATTATTCAGTTGCCGTTACCACCTCAAATCAATACTCGAAAAGTATTAATGGCAGTTCATCCAGATAAGGATGTAGATGGGTTCCATCCTATGAATTTTGGGAAAATGGCATTGGACATGTCCACATTTATCCCAGCAACGCCTTTTGGCATTCTAGAGCTTCTCGATCGCTATAATGTCGAGACCGACGGAAAGCATACCGTTATCATTGGACGTTCCCATATCGTAGGACGACCCATGAGCATATTAATGGGACGAAAGGGTTTTCCTGGAAATTCCACAGTTACCTTAACCCATAGCCATACTAAAAATATTACGCAAATTACCTCTCAGGCCGATATCATAATCTCCGCTTTGGGCGTTCCAGGTTTTCTAAAAGCTGAGATGGTAAAAGACGATGCCGTCATCATTGATGTGGGAATAACTCGAGTGCCGGATGATTCGCAAAAAGGGTATCATATTACTGGTGATGTGGATTTTGAAAATGTAAGTAAAAAAGCCAGCTATATAACTCCTGTTCCTGGTGGCGTTGGCCCTATGACCATTGCAATGCTTCTAAAAAACACATTATTGGCAAGGGAGCGTCACAACAAAAAATAATGGTTTTCTCCTGCTATTTAGCAAAGAGTTGACTTTCATCCTTAAACGCCTTAAACTCTAAGGCATTTCCACTAGGGTCTTTAAAGAACATCGTTGCTTGCTCTCCAACTTCACCTTTAAATCTTATATAGGGTTCTATTATAAAAGATATTCCTTTAGCACGGATAAGGTCAGCAAAGCTATGGAATTCTTCCCAGTCCAAGACTACACCAAAATGTGGCACAGGAACATCCTTTCCATCAACCAAATTTGTATGTGCGCCTTCCTCTGATTTTGGTTTGTAATGAATGACTAATTGGTGGCCAAAAAAGTTGTAATCTACCCAATGGTCGCTACTGCGTCCTTCTTCTAATTCTAAGGTATTTGTATAAAATACCCTATTAGCCTCTAAATCATCTACAGGTATGGCTAAGTGAAATGGTGAAAGTGCTGACATAATTATCGCTTTGGTTTTCGGTTTTGTCTTGGTTGAAATGTTTTTTTTGAATCCTTTATAAGGTCGCTTAGTTCGGAAAACTCTTTAGGTGTGAGCTCTCTGTAAGTTCCGACAGGCATATCAAGTTCAATGTTCATAATACGAATACGCT
Source organism: uncultured Flavobacteriaceae bacterium (assembly GCA_964524415.1). GTDB lineage: Bacteria > Bacteroidota > Bacteroidia > Flavobacteriales > Flavobacteriaceae > Winogradskyella. The sequence goes on along the minus strand of CAZGDG010000102.1, from coordinate 3,255 downwards.
TTAGGCTCTCAACCTCATAATTAAGATATTCGCACATTCTGCGGATTTGCCTATTTAAGCCCTGGGTTAATATAATCTTAAAGGTAAAACGATCAATTTTAGTGACATTACATTTTTTTGTTCGTTGTCCAAGTTCTTCCAAGTAGATGCCACTTGACATACGTTGAATAAATGTTTGCGAGATAGGTTTGTTAACCGTTACAATGTACTCTTTTTCGTGATTGTTGCTGGCTCGTAGAATTTTGTTTACGATATCTCCATCATTGGTCAATAAAATGAGACCCTCGCTTGGCTTATCTAAACGGCCAATAGGGAAAATGCGTTGAGGATAGTTTATAAAATCTATGATATTATCCTTCTCTACCCGAGTATCGGTTGTACATACGATGCCTACAGGTTTATTAAAGGCGAGATAAACAAAATCATTGTGTTTGGCGTTGATAGTTTCACCATCAACCTTAACCACGTCATTTGGCGCCACTTTGGTTCCCATTTCAGGAACGCTATCGTTGATTGTAACCCTTCCAGCATCAATTAATCGGTCTGCTTCGCGTCTCGAGCAGTATCCAGCTTCACTCAGATATTTGTTGAGGCGTGTTAAATTGTTGGTCATGATACAAAAATAGCATATTACAATGGTATTAAAATGCCTAATCTGTTTTAGGAAGAAGTAAGTTCATACGATTTAAAGTTATCTCGTCTAAATGTCCCATAAATTTGCCGTCTGCAGTAATTAGGTGCATGTGAGTGTAGGCATCATGATGCGTAAAAATACCTTGATGGTTCTTGGAATAAAACCCTACAACTTCAACGTCTTTATCTTTTATGAGAAAGGTTCTCTGACCCTCATGGGCTTCTTTTGGGGAACTTACTTTTTTGCCTTCGGGTAAATTCTGCACATGAATCTTAGCTTCAGCTATCGAACCACGTAATTTAAACAGAAATGGTATCGAATCCTTGGTGTGAGACGTTAAGTAGGTTTCAATATCTTTTATGTTTTTAATGGTATTGGGAATAGCTGTAGTATCCCAACTAGTGGCATTGGCATACACAAAAAATGGTGCGCTTAGGCCATTTTTTTCCTCTACAACTAAGGAATCCTTACTGTCAATATAGGACAAATACGTTTTGCCATTGAGGACCAATAGTTCGCCGCGCATGAAGCTCATTGGACCTAAACCGTACAATCCGGTTTTATCTGAGATAGTATCCAATAAGACTTTGGGAAAGAGTTCGCCCTTCCACATGGCATCTTTCATAGCTCCTACAACATGAACCTTAATTTGCTCTGGTTTAACCGATTTCTTCTTTTGGCAAGACCACGTTAGGATTATAATTAAAAAGAGTGCGAAAAAACAGGTTCTAGGCATTTATAAAATCTATAATTTTAGGCGTTATGGAAGGGTCTTTAAGGCCATGCCCAAACCCGGTAGTTGTGATTAGTTCAGCCCTTTTAAACCTATTGGCAAAGAGCAAGGCATCTTCGTAAGGAATGATTTTATCTTTTTTGTCATGAACAATGAGACCCTCAATATTAAATTCTGAAGTGAAATTAGCCGCTGAAAAATAGTCTACGGGTCGCCCAAAGCGTTCTAGGACAATACGGTCTAAGCCATCAGAGATTTTTTTGTTGTAGCCCATCATGGTTTTGTATCTGGCAAATACGCCCGTGAAGTGGGCAGGAGCACCCAATAGTATTAGTTTTTTTACCGAAGGAATGTCATAATTATTCTTACAAAACACACTAGCCATACCACCAACCGAATGGCCTATAACAACTTCTGGATTAAATCTCTTAATGGCTACTTTTAAAAATTCTGAATAGAGCAGCGCATTAAACTGATTGCCATCCGAACGTCCATGTGCTGGAGCATCTAAGGCAATGATGTCATAATCATTTGCCTTAAATTCTTTGAGCAAATAGTTCCAACGGGAAGCGTTACTTTCCCAGCCATGAGCTAAAAGCACAACTTTGTTTTTGCCGTGCCATCTATAGGTGGCAATGCTAAGGTTGTCATGCATGAGCTCTTCAAAAATAGCAGAATCTATGACCTTTCGCTGCTTTTCGGTGTAGCGTCCTTTGCGAGGTGAGGCAAATAACTGCAATGCTTTAGCACTAGCGTACCTTGGCGAAATTATACTTGTGGCGTTGAGTGCATTGCCTATGGTTTTAATCACAAAACTGCTCATGCTACGATTTTTCTCTATTAACGGAATCTATAGAAAATGCAGGCATACAAATCGCGAGGTACTCGCAAGGTTCTGTAAAAGGATTTGAATATTGAATTCTAGTATGCTTTTCAATTTTTATGGATTCCCCAGCTTCTAAAACTAGGGTTTCGCCATCGATAATGAATTGCTTTTTGCCCTTAATGATAAACGTGAATTCATCAAATTCTGGTGTTTGAAAAGGCTCGCTCCAACCTGGTGGTGCCACCATATGGGCAATACTTATTTTTGAGTCACCATTCGAGGCTAAGCCGAAATGTTCCTTGATTACTTTACCGTCGGTCGTTGGGACAACAAATGGCGATTTTTGGATGGTATATTTTTTTGTATTACTCATTATAGTGGGAATTAGTTTTACCAGTGCAGCATAAAATATTTGATTTTTGCCTTTTCTGGAATTTGAATTGGGTCAATGCTCAAACTCATGTCAAACCGTAAACTTGCTGGGAGTTCTTTTTTGTCTATAGTAAAAGACGCATTGAGTTCATTTACGGATACAACGATAGCATTGATTAAATTATCAATTTTTGAAATCTTATAGGCATTTTGAATCTCACCAAAAGTACTTAGTACAGATATGTCTTTTTCGGTTTTGTAGCGCGAATCGATAATCCGAACAGATGAAATAACTGAGGTGGAGTCTAAAGGTTCCCTTGGAGAGACGTCCAACAATTTTTTGCCTCCTTTTTCAAATATTTCGATAACATTAATGGAGCCTGCAAACTCATCTCCAGCAACATAACGGACCACGGAGTCATTGGCAAAAATGGCATCTAAATCCTTAACCGTTGTACTGTCCGTTAATAGACCAATGTTATTTTTTTTAATCAAAAAGGGGTTAGGGGCGTTATCTCTTGCGCAGCCTATAAAAATTACTGCACACAGCAACATAATGATAATGTGTTGTTTCATGTAGATATTGTATAATGTTTATTTGAGCATTTTCGTGAGGATACCTAAGACACTGCGAATTACAGTTGGGCTAGATAGTACCTTTACTACAGGGTTTTGTCTTGTGCTTCGTCG
>CAZGDG010000101.1:0-9249 GCA_964524415.1 uncultured Flavobacteriaceae bacterium | reverse complement strand
TGTAAAGTTTTACCTGGCTTAAAGCTTCATTTGCATTTAAGTTTAAGATGTTTTGAGCATCTACAAAATAGTTGAAATCTACAGTATTAAAATCGTCTACAGAAAGCGTTTCATCTACACTATACTCAAATACTAATAAGAATCCTGTTGTGCCTCCAATAGTTAATGGAGAACCAGTACTCTTGAATACAAAGTGATAATCACCTGATGTAGTTGGGGTAAAAGAACCTGTTCCTGTTAATGCTTGAACTTCTACATCTTCAAAAACTCCATTTTGTGATACTCCAGTATCTGTAAAGATAGAAGTTCCCGCATTAGCATCTGCTACTGTTGGCCCTTGTGCAACTAAGATTTCGATATCTTCGTTTGCAACCCCGTTTGCAGCATCTGCACCATTGTATTTGAAAGTAAAATCGTAAGTGTTACCTGCGGTTAATGTAAATGCAGGTGTAAATAAATAGTCTTCTTTTGTGCCGGCATTAGACCCATTAGTTGAAAAGAAAGAAGGCACTAAAGGTTGTAATTCTAATTCTTGTTGTATCCATGCTGTACCATTAGCATCTTGGTCAATTACAGTATAGCATCCTGTAAAATCTACAGAACTATCAAAGTTTTCTGTATAAGGGAACGAAGTGTTACAGTTTGGTACATCAACAGTTAATTCAAAATCAAAACCTTGTCCACTCCATCTGTCGTCAAATGCAATATAATAAGTTATTCCTGCCTCAGCTAGGAATTGGGCATTAGAAAGGTAATTTGTACCGCTAATATCATCGTTTCCGCCTACACAAGTTAATGCGCCACAAGACCCAGTATAAATATGTACTCTTGTGTCGTCTGAGTTAACCAATCCGTCGTTTTGAGCAAGGTTAGTATTAATTGTAACAACTTCTAATTGTGATGGTGTATAAGAATACCATTCACCAGCTGTAGCCCCGGCGCCATTAGCAGCACAAATAGGATCTGGAATTTCAGTTCCGTTAATTGCTCCTACAGAAGTTACGCCAGCTGTTACCGGTAATGCTGTAGCACAAGTATCCTGAGCTTGCACACCAAAAGATACTAAAACAAATAAAAATAGTAAAGTAATTTTTTTCATAAGGTAAAATTTTATAATTAAAGTGTAAATATAAAACTTTGTTATTCACAACAAAAAATAATATCTTAATTTTATCCACTAAAACCATATAGTGAAGGTAGTAGAACAAATTAAAGCACCTATAAATCATGAAATGGAGCTTTTTGAGAAAAAGTTTTCGCTTTTCATGTCTTCAAGGGTAGCTTTACTTAATAAAATCACTCATTTTATAGTCAATCGAAAAGGAAAGCAAATGCGACCCATGTTTGTTTTTCTAGTCGCAAAAATGGTGTCCGATGGCGAAGTAAACGACAGAGTTTACAGAGGAGCATCGGTTATAGAGCTCATTCATACCGCCACTTTGGTCCACGACGACGTGGTAGATGATTCCAACAGAAGAAGAGGATTTTTCTCCTTAAATGCATTGTGGAAAAATAAAATTGCTGTTTTGGTTGGTGATTACCTTTTGTCTAAAGGTCTTTTACTCTCAATAGATAATGAAGATTTCGATTTATTAAAAATTATTTCTGTGGCAGTAAGAGAAATGAGTGAAGGCGAGCTCTTACAAATAGAAAAAGCAAGGCAGTTGGATATCACAGAGGACGTGTATTACAATATAATACGCCAAAAAACAGCAACGCTTATTGCGGCTTGTTGCAGTATGGGTGCCGCAGCTGTACTTCCTAACTCAGAGCATGTAGAAAAAATGAGAAAATTTGGGGAGCTCATAGGCATGGCGTTTCAAATTAAAGACGACCTTTTTGATTATGGTGAAAGAAAAATTGGTAAACCCACCGGCATTGATATCAAAGAACAAAAAATGACCTTACCTTTAATCTACGTTCTGAACAATGCAAACTCTAAGGACAAAAGGTGGTTGATTAATTCTGTGAAAAACCATAATCGAGATAAAAAAAGAGTAAGGGAAGTTATTGAATTTGTGAAGAAAAACAACGGTCTCGAATATGCCAAAGAAAAAATGTACGTCTATCAAAAAGAGGCTTTAGATATTCTAGATACTTATCCGGAATCCGTTTTTAAGTCCTCCTTACATACAATGGTAGATTACGTAATCGAACGCGAAAAATAAAATAGTTTACAAAGTCCTTCTTTTTCAAACATTTATTCTATTCAATTCTGCTAAGTTTTCAGCATTTTAGTTTGTTATAACGAGTCCTTATATATATGAGTAAAGCATCATCAATTAAAGTCATGAACCACTTACCCAATCTTGAATACAATTTCGATTAGTATATTTAGAAGAGACTGCCACGTAGTTCCTCTTCGTACTTACGGTTCTAATGCCACGTCTTAGTAGTTGGAATACTATGAGACACTGATATTTTTCAATTTTAGCTTAATATGTATGACGACACACTACCTAAAGAGGTCAACCAAATTTAGGAAAAGTCAACCGTAAATATTTGTAGGCCGAGTTTAAATTCTAGTTGGTCTTGGGGAGAAACATCTTTTCTTATCCCTGGAGTGAAATACCATAGACAAAGGGTGGTTTTCATGCTTAAATGATTAGTGTAGAAATGAAAAACAGCCACATTTCTTAATTAATTGAAAACTCCTGTGCATTTGATTACTTTCAGATTCACACTACAGATTCAGTCATATCTTGAAAAATTTAACAAATCCTTAAAATATTAACCACGATGAAACACACTTACTTAAAAAATGCCATTGTCTGTATGATCATGGCATTTGCTTTTTCGTCTTATGGGCAAACCCAGAAGCAGAAAGAAAAAATCACTAGTCGTTATAATACTAGTGAAATTGCAAAACTACAAAGGCAATTTACTGAAAACGCACAAAAACAGAAACAGGAAGCATTGAAAGCCGCCCAGCTAAACAATTGGCCTTTAGTCATTCAGGAAGAAGGGAAGTATGCCGAATTACAGCGCATCGCTGAGGATGGCTCTCCAGTTTATTACACCACTTTTAATGTAGATGCAGCCAGATCAACAAGAACGGATCACCTGAATATCGGTGGCTCATTAGGTTTGAGTTTAGATGGACAAAAGATGACAGCCCATGTTTGGGATGGTGGTTTAGCAAGAACAACCCATCCAGGAAGATATTTTTAATGCCGTTCAGGAAATTGCAGATGAAGGTAGTTATGCAGTGATTTTTGATAAATCCGGAGGCACCACTTTATTTTATACAAATCCACGATATGATTTGAGTGATCAGGTGCTTCAAAAACTCGGATATAAATAATTATATTTGTGACCAAAATTTAAGATTACGTTGACTATGAGAAATTTAATGAAATTATTTACACTGTTGACGTTTGTGGGAGTAACTGCAACAGCAGGAGCCCAAGATTTAAAATTTGGACATATCGATTTGCAGGCTATCGTTCAGTTAATGCCCGAACGTGTAGCAGCAGAAACGGAGTTCAATAATTTGCAGACTGAGCTGGAAAATGTTTATGCAGAAATGCAACAAAACTACCAGCAAAAATTGCAGGAACTTGAGCAATTTGGGGCCGATGTTTCAGAAGTTAAAAGACATGCAAAAATAACTGAATTACAGGATTTTCAGCAGCGCATGCAGAATTATCAGCAGACAGCACAACAGCAAATGCAGCAAAAACAGGGGCAAGTGCTAAAGCCTGTATTTGATAAAGCTCAAGCCGCAATTTCAAAAGTAGCAAAAGAGCAAGGCCTGATTTATGTATTCGATCCAGGAGCAGGGATGGTTCTATATAAATCAAATCAGAGCATGGATTTGCTGCCCCTTGTAAAAAAGGAACTTGGAATTGAGTAAAAGAAATTAAAATCGCAACAGCGATTTGATAAAGAATATTAAACCTGTGGGAGTTTCCTGCAGGTTTTTTTATGCCTTTTTTCTAAAAATTCGCATCATTTATGTGATGCTTTTATTGAAATAAATCTTTTTTAAGAATTTCAGAATGTTTTTCTTCAAAATTGTGAGAGGTATATTATTGCAATCTTTAAAGATATATCTTGAAAAATTTAACAAATAAATCTTTTACATTCACATAAAATTTACATAATTTCATCTTTCGTTAACAAATCCTTTAAACATTAACCACGATGAAACACACTTACTTAAAAAATGCCATTGTCTGTATGATCATGGCATTTGCTTTTTCGTCTTATGGGCAAACCCAGAAGCAGAAAGAAAAAATCACTAGTCGTTATAATACTAGTGAAATTGCAAAACTACAAAGGCAATTTACTGAAAACGCACAAAAACAGAAACAGGAAGCATTGAAAGCCGCCCAGCTAAACAATTGGCCTTTAGTCATTCAGGAAGAAGGGAAGTATGCCGAATTACAGCGCATCGCTGAGGATGGCTCTCCAGTTTATTACACCACTTTTAATGTAGATGCAGCCAGATCAACAAGAACGGATCACCTGAATATCGGTGGCTCATTAGGTTTGAGTTTAGATGGACAAAACATGACAGCCCATGTTTGGGATGGTGGACTAGCCAGGCCGACGCATCAGGAATACGACGGTCCGGGTGGCAATAACAGATTCTCCATTGGAGACGCTTCGACTACCTTAAACTTTCACGCTGCACACGTGACCGGAACCATAATTGCTTCAGGTGTACAACCTGCTGCGAAAGGTATGGCGCCTCAGGCTCAGGCCGTAGGTTACGACTGGAATAGCGACCTTGCCGAAGCCACAACGGCTGCCAACAACGGCATGTTGATTTCCAACCATTCTTATGGGTATAGATCAGATTTACTGCCGGACTACTACTTTGGAGCTTACATTACAGACTCCAGAGATTGGGACAACCTGATGTTTAATGCACCAAATTACCTGATGGTTGTTGCTGCAGGAAACGATGGGAATTCAAATTTTAATGGAAGTCCTTTAGGAGGCAATTCTGCTTACGATAAATTGACAGGGCATTCTACATCCAAAAACAATATGGTCGTTGCCAATGCACAAGACGCTAATATCGATGCTTCCGGAAATTTAGTTTCTGTATTGATAAACAGTAGCAGCTCCGAAGGGCCAACAGACGATTTTAGAATTAAACCTGATATTACTGGTAACGGAACAGGTGTCTACTCTACCTACGAAAGTAGCGATACGGCCTACAATAGTATTACAGGGACTTCTATGGCTTCACCAAATGTAGCGGGATCTTTGTTGTTATTACAGCAACATGCCAATAATTTAAACGGAAGCTTTATGAGAGCAGCTACACTTAAAGGTTTAGCGCTTCACACCGCAGATGATGCCGGTCCTACAGGTCCGGACCCCGTTTATGGCTGGGGATTATTAAACGCAAAACGCGCAGCAGAAACCTTAAGCGCTAATGGCAACGAGTCTCAAGTAAGCGAATTAACACTCGTATCCGGCCAAACTTATCAGATTACCGTCGATTCTGACGGCGTAAATGATTTGATGGCTTCTATTTCATGGACTGATCCGGCTGGAACGGCGACAACAGCGCTAAATTCAAGTACACCAAGGTTAGTGAACGACTTAGATATTCGCGTATCTCAGGGTGGTTCAACATTTACACCATGGTTGCTTACAGGAGTTACCACCAACGGAAAGGGCGACAATGTTGTTGACCCATTTGAGCGTGTAGAAGTAGCCAACGCAAGCGGCACATACACTATAACCGTTTCTCACAAAGGTTCATTAACCAATGGTAGTCAAAATTATTCTTTAATTATCACCGGCTTGTCCAGTACGCCTGTGGTTTGTACTGCCACAACGCCAACAAATGTTGCTGTTTCTGCATTTGCAGACACGACAGCTACAATCGCTTGGGATGCTGTTCCTGGCGCTTCCTACTCCGTAAGGTATAGACCGGTTGGAGGTAACTGGACCACAACAGCAGTGAGTGGCACTAGTCTAAACTTATCAGGATTAGCATCTCAAACCACTTACGAAGTGCAAGTAAGCAGCGTTTGTCCGGACAATACGACGTCTGCGTTTAGCGGTTCGGTCAACTTTACGACGACAGAAATTCAACTGAACTATTGTACCTCTGCAAGTACCAATACCAATGACGAATACATCAGTAGAGTGCAATTAAACACGATAGATAATTCTTCCGGAGCACAGTTTTATTCTAATTTTACTAATATTTCCACATCTTTAACACAAGGACAATCTTATACTATAACTGTTACTCCAACATGGACAGGCACTATTTATGCTGAAGGCTATTCCGTTTGGATAGATTATAACAAAGACGGCGATTTTGCCGATGCCGGTGAACAGGTCTGGACTCAAGCAGCCACTACAGTAACACCGGTAAGTGGATCGTTTACAATTCCTAACGGTACAGTTCAGGGGAATACACGTATGCGCGTAACGATGCGATACAATGCTATACCAGCAGCCTGCGGCTCGTTTACCTATGGCGAAGTTGAAGATTATACAGTGACTTTAGTCGGGTCTGCGCCTGATACTCAAGCGCCTGTTATTAGCTTAAATGGTTCTTCCGTTGTAAATGTTGAACAAGGAAACGCTTATAACGACCAAGGCGCTTCTGCAGTAGATAATATCGATGGTGATATTTCTGCTAACATTGTTGTGGGCGGCGATACCGTAAACACAAATGTTGTAGGCACTTATGTGATTACGTATAATGTGAGTGATGCTGCAGGAAATGCAGCGAACCAAGTTTCTAGAACAGTTAATGTTACCCCGGAAACGGTTCCACCGGTTATAACTCTGATAGGTAATGCCGTAATCGATTTGCAAACAGGCGACACCTATACTGAACAAGGCGCTACAGCAACCGATAATTTTGATGGAGACCTCACAGCGAGTATCGTCATAGGTGGCGATGTTGTGAATACTTCTCTCGCAGGGACTTATGTCGTAACCTATAATGTGAGTGATGCTGCCGGAAACGCGGCCAATCAAGTGACAAGAACTGTAAATGTAACAACACCACCGCCACCACCACCATCAGGTTGTGCAAATGCGGTTTCTATCCCTTACAGCGAAGGTTTTGAAAACACTTTAGGCGCGTGGACACAAAGTAGTGCAGACGATTTAGATTGGATTATAGATGCCAACGGTACGCCATCAGCAAATACTGGCCCATCAAGCGCATCTCAAGGAAGTTTCTATATTTATGTGGAAGCCTCCGGAAACGGTACAGGTTATCCTAACAAGAGAGCGATCATCACCTCGCCATGTCTGGATCTTACAGGCGCCACAAACCCAAAATTTGATTTCGATTACCATATGTATGGCTCTACAAATATGGGAACCATCGATGTTGAAGTAAGTACAGATAACGGAACATCTTGGTTAAGCATTTGGAACGAATCGGGCAACAAAGGCAATCAGTGGAATTTTGCAAGCCTTGACCTTACCGCATATGCTGGTTCTACTATTCAATTAAGATTTAATAGGCTAGTAGGTAGCACTTGGCAAGCAGACATTGCGGTAGATAATGTTCGCCTATCTGAAGATACAGGAGGCGGTACTCCTAGTTGTGCCACTTTTGATTTAAACAGAACCTACTTCCCGTTCTCTAATCAGGACAATGGAAACGCTCAGTTGCAAAACGGAAATACAGAATTGGTGATTAGCAACAACGCATGGAAATATGTGAATTTAAATTATACCATTACGCCAAATACCGTTATTCAATTTGATTTTGGAAGCACGATAGAAGGAGAAATCCATGGCTTAGGTTTAGAATCTGACAATACCTTATCATCTAATTTGATATTTAAAGTTCATGGCACCCAAAATTGGGGAATTAGAGATTTTGATAATTATCCAAATAATAGCCAATGGGTAAGTTATAGCATTAATGTTGGTAATTACTACACCGGAGCGACTGATCGTTTGGTATTTGTTGCAGATCATGATGGTGGTGCTAGAAACGGAAATTCTTTCTACAGAAACGTTGTCATTTTTGAAGATGCTAATAACAATGGTATTTGTGATGGGGCTGAGTTTGCGGTTCAAACCTTGCTTTCTGATAATTTAACGCCTGTTGCAGGTAATACTGCTACCGAAGGCCTGGATGTTATAATCTATCCAAATCCTGTTCGCGGGAATATTTTAAACGTCAAACTGATTGGCGATATGGATAATCCTATGTTTAAAATTACAAACATGTTGGGTCAGGTTGTAAAAGAAGGCCGATTGAATAATCAGCAAATCCAGGTCAACCAACTTCAATCAGGTGTCTACTTCTTAGAGTTGAGCGATGCATCGCAAACTGTGATAGAACGCTTTATAGTAGACTAGAAATTTTAAACCTTAAATTTAATCAATAATAAGCCGTCTCTTAAATTGAGACGGCTTTTATTTTTGATTTGGTACAAAGCTTATATCTCTTACTCAAGTTTCAGTTTGTATTAGAATGTCTAATATAACGTGAGTTCGACTTCATATTATTACATTTATACAGATTATCAATCAATTAAGGCTAATGTTTGGTTGAGCCTCCGAAAATTTTACAAATTTTATTTAATGGTTTGTGACGTTTAAAAGTATTATGGTTAAAAAAATTAGCGTCGGCTCGTGTGGTTTAGTTTAATTTTTTAAGAAAAAAAATAGTACTTGACAAAAATTATATTAGCCTAAAGTAATAAAATCAGTTCTGCCCCTTACCTTAAAGGGAGCCTGATTTTTCTCAATTTTACCTTTTAGTCCCGACTAATTCGAGAGGGGCAATAATTGAGGAAAATATGTTGAAATCAATTTTTGTCATCCACTTTCAGAAAAAAATTAAACTAAAATTGTATCGAGAGCTAGTTAATTAATCTCGATACCTCGATTTGACGTAAAGCGTTATATGTAAATACGTTACGAAAAGACGTCATTCGTAGTGTAGTCGAAACCAATTTGATTTAATGGATTTAGATGACCTTTCGTATTCTATGACTAAAACAAGTAAATTATATTAAAATCATCAACTAGTTTTAAGCTGCATATTTCATAATATCGACATATACGGGTCTTACAATTTAGAGAAATGAATTTTTCATCTGCTTTTATAGAACATAGTTTTGTAGTTAATTCTTAATTTATATTTTTAAGGATTTAAGAATCACATATAAAATCACAGTCCAAAAACCAAATAATGAATCCCATTCTACTCATTTTCATCCTATTTTTCTTATTCCCTACCACCATTCAATCACAGAATAATCCTGACTTTTTTGTAGAAAATGGTACCTGTAA
>CAZGDG010000100.1:1079-9304 GCA_964524415.1 uncultured Flavobacteriaceae bacterium | reverse complement strand
AATTAGAGGTGAGCTATCCTTAGAATCTGACATAAGTATTATAAATTATGATTTATTGTTTTAAAGATAGCAGAAAATAGCTTTGTAGCCCTTTAAGGCTTTACTTAATGAGGCTTGATTATAATGAAAAACAGGGTAAAATCAATAACGCCCTAGTCTTCACCCTCTAGGATAGAGCGATAGCTTTGGTGTTTAATTTTGGTTAAATCTTTTACTTCATACGGAATTTTATCAAGGATATATTCAAAGGCTCGTATCCGTGCATTGGTTTTTCTATTCGCTTTTATAACTTTCCATGGCGCTGCCTCTTGTGTTTTTTCAAACATAGCTTCCTTATAGGTGGTGTAATCGTCCCAAAGCGAAAGGGCTTTTTTGTCTACCGAACTGTACTTCCATTTTTTATGTGGCGATTCTATAATATCCTTAAAACGGCGCTCTTGTTCCTTTTTGGTTATGGAGAAATATAACTTCAGCAATATAATTCCCGAATCCTGAATCATTTTTTCAAACTCGTTAACTTGACCCATAAAGGTTCTATACTGTTCTTGGGTACAGAAGCCGTTTACAGGTTCTACAATGGCTCTATTATACCAACTACGGTCAAAAAATACAATCTCACCATTATTGGGAAGCTTATTGATATACCGCTGAAAGTACCACTGTCCCAGTTCGGTCTCATTGGGTTTGGGCAAAGCAACCACGCGAATGGCTCGTGGTGGTAAATGCTGAATGATACGTCTTATGGCGCCACCTTTTCCTGCAGCATCCCTGCCTTCAAAAAGTATAACCACTTTTTTATTGTTGTTGGAAACCCATTGTTGCAGAATGAGCATCTCCTCTTGCAGCTTTTCCAATCGCTTTTCATATTTAACATTGCGTATCCCTTTGTCAATATCAAATCGGCTGAGACGTAATAAGGCCCCTAATCCCTTTTTGGAATTAACAATGTTGAGGTCTTTTTCTGAGAGTGTTATCTTGGTGTTCATTAGCGGTCGAGTTGAATGGTGTTTCTAAAGTAGCGCTGTACGATGTTGGGATCGGGTAAAATGGTTTTGCAATTGGCACCTTTATTGTCATATTCAAATAAACTTAGCACGTATTTTATGCTTTCCAAACGCGCTCGCTGTTTATCATTGGCCTTAATAACCACCCAAGGACTAAAACTATTGTGAGTCCTGGAGAACATTTGGTTTTTATACTTGGTAAAATCATCCCATAGCTCTTGGCCTTTTTCGTCTACGGGACTAAACTTCCATTTCTTTAGCGGATTCTTCAAACGTTTGTCAAAACGGCGCTTTTGTTCCTCTTTGGAGACCGAGAACCAAAACTTAATAAGTACGGTACCAGATTCATAAAGCATATTTTCAAATTCTGGGACCTGAATAATAAAACGATTGTACTGCTCAGGTGTACAAAAACCCATAACAGGTTCTACAACAGCTCTATTGTACCAACTACGGTCAAAAAAAACAATCTCTCCGGCATTGGGCAACTCTTTAATATATCTATTAAAATACCACTGGTTTTTCTCTATTTCAGTGGGCTTGTTTAAAGCCACAACGCGCATGGCACGTGGATTCAAATGCTCTTTAAATCGTTTGATTGTGCCTCCTTTTCCCGAGGCATCACGCCCTTCAAAAATGATGGCTATTTTCTGGTCTGTTTTTTGAACCCAGCGTTGAAAGTCAACGAGCTCGGCCTGTAAGGGTAGTAATTCCTGCTCATAGGCATACTTTTCCAGTGCCGATTTATACGTAGGTTTGTCCTCTTGATGCTGCTCTAAATAGGCTATAAAATCCGATTTGTTCTTAAAAGTACTTAAGATGTCTGCTGTTAGCATAGTGGTGGTTTTCCAAGGAATTTAACAAAGCTATCATAATCATGGGCTTTAATATATGACTTTTATCATTTAGAATCACGCCTTCAGGAACTTGTTGAAGCCTCACTAGTATTGGAAGAATGTAACAACACCCTAGTTTTTGGCAAGCTTTCAGGGTAATGGTGTCGTATAAAGTCAATCATTTTCTCACGGATAAATACCCTTAAATCCCAAGCCGTAGGGGAGTTTTTGGCACTGACCAATATTCTTATTTCAATGGTTGATTCTTTGGTGTCCGTTACCTGAAGTACATTGGTCTGTCCGTCCCAGAGTGGTGTCGATTCCAATAAACGTGTGAGTTCTTTGCGCAGCACATCAAATTCCACCGTGTAATCCGTGTATATAAATACCGTACCAACAATATCGGCACTGGTCCTTGTCCAATTCTGAAATGGCTTTTCAATAAAATAGGTAGATGGCAATATCAATCGTCTTTTGTCCCAAAGTCGCACCACCACATAAGTGAGTTTAATTTCTTCGATCCATCCCCATTCGTTTTCAACAACGACAGCATCATCTATACGAAAGGGTTGTGTAATGGCAATCTGTATACCAGCTAATAAGGCACCAACGACCTTTTGAGCTGAAAGTCCAATAATAATACTGGCCAAGCCCGCCGAAGCAAAGATACCTATACCGATTTCCCTAATACTCTCAAAGGACAATAAAATAAACCCTAAGGCGGTAACGACGATAATGAATATGATGACCTTTTCCAAGAGGTTCACTTGGGTATAAACCTTTCGGGATTGAAGATTATCTTCAGCATTGATATCGTATCGTTTGAGAACAAGCAGCTTGCCTTTGCGCAGTAAAATGATGGACAGGGCGGCCAAACAGGCAATAATGACATTGCGCTGCTGATTCAAAACAATACTCAAATCAGAGTCCGTGACTTGTTCCAAAAAACCAATAATAGGTTTGAGCACAAACGCAATACACAAAAAGCTGATGCTTAAAATAATAAAGTACTTATTTTTCATAGAAGAAAATAGGTTTAAGAAATTTCATCTAAGTGTCAATAGATGTTAAATACGGTTTGACACTTGTCTGGCAAAACAAAGTATTACACTGCCGGAATTCTTATAAGGTATAATAATTACTTTAAATACAAGAATATAGCGCCGAAAACTAAGGTCTTAAGCGAGTATGGCTCAGACCGAAGTCATCACACAGGCTGATAATTGCCAAAACAGAATTAACGCAGCGCAGGGAAGTCCGCTGGGTTCACTTCATGCATCACGCCGTAAACCGCTTCAAAGATGTCTTCGGCCGATGGTTTTGTAAAATAGTCGCCATCGGTACCATAGGCGGGTCTGTGCGGTTGTGCAGCCAAGGTTATAGGCTTACTGTCTAAATACTGGTAGCCGTTTTGTTCGTTTAGGATTTGATCCAAAATATAAGCCGATGCTCCGCCCTTAACGTCTTCATCAATCACCATAACGCGGTTGGTTTTGGCCACACTTTTTACAATATCGTGGTTGAGGTCAAAAGGCAAGAGGGATTGTACATCAATAACTTCTGCAGAAATGCCTACCTCCATTAATTCCTTAGCTGCCTGTTCTACCAAACGCAAGGTAGAACCGTAGGATACTAAGGTGATGTCCTCGCCTTCACGCAAGGTTTCGACCACACCAAGCGGTGTTTTAAAGGAGCCCATATTGTTAGGATACTTTTCTTTTAAGCGGTAACCATTAAGACACTCTACAATAAGTGCAGGCTCATCGCTTTCCAGTAGTGTGTTGTAAAATCCTGCCGCTTTAGTCATATTTCGTGGTACCAAAACATGAACACCACGCACTAAGTTTAAAATACCACCCATCTGCGAGCCTGAGTGCCAGATACCTTCAAGACGGTGACCTCGGGTTCTCACGATAAGAGGTGCTTTCTGGCGTCCTTTGGTCCTATAGTGCACCGTAGCCAAATCATCACTCATAATTTGCAAGGCGTACAGGAGGTAATCCAAATATTGGATTTCAGCAATGGGTCTTAAACCTCTCATGGCCATACCGATGCCTTGTCCCAAGATAGTGGCTTCTCGAATACCAGTATCAGAAACACGTAAGGCGCCAAACTTTTCCTGTAACCCTTCCAAACCTTGGTTAACATCACCGATTTTACCGGAATCTTCACCAAATACCAAGACCGCAGGATACGTTTTGAAAAGGGCTTCGAAATTATCACGAAGAATGATACGACCATCAACCTCTTTGGCATCAGCGTCATAGGATGGTGCAACTCCTTCCTGATTGAGGGCATTCTTATCGGATTGACTGTGTAAATGGGAACTGTATTTAGGTTGAACCTCTTCGATATAATTGTTTATCCACTGTTGAAGCGCTGTCTTGGCTTCAGAGTCCTCCGATACCACGTAGCGTAACGCTTTGCGTGTCGCCGTTAGAATATCCTTTCGTAAAGGCTCTTCAATGGCCGCAAGGTCATTGCGTAGCTTGGAAATGAAAACACCATTGGAACTGCTGTTTATAAGCCCATCAAGCATGGTTAGGGCTACGTTGCGTTCTTCCAATATGGGATTGATAAAAGCAGACCAGGCCGCTTTTTTACCATTTCTAACGTCTTTTTTGATGTCTTTTTCCAGAGCTTTTAATTCCTCGTCCGTGGCAATGTTGTTGGAGATTATCCACTCGCGCATTTGGGCATTACAATCGTATTGGGCTTCCCAAGCGAGACGTTCTTCGTTCTTATAACGTTCGTGAGACCCAGAAGTAGAGTGGCCTTGCGGTTGTGTAAGCTCTTCAACATGAATTAACACAGGGACATGTTCTTTTCTGGCAACTTTAGAGGCACGCTGATAGACATCCATTAGCTCAGGGTAACTCCACCCCTTAACTTTAAAGATTTCATAGCCATCACCTTTATCATCGCGCTGAAACCCTTTTAGGATTTCAGAAATATTTTCTTTAGTGGTCTGATGTTTGGCATGTACCGAAATACCATAATCATCGTCCCAAACACTTATCACCATTGGGACTTGTAGCACACCTGCTGCATTTATGGTTTCAAAAAATAGACCTTCACTCGTACTGGCATTTCCTATGGTTCCCCAGGCTACTTCATTACCGTCTTTGGAGAATTTGGTTGTATCAATGCCCTCAACATGCCTGTAGATTTTAGAAGCTTGCGCTAATCCCAATAATCTTGGCATTTGGCCAGCAGTAGGCGAGATGTCGGCACTTGAATTTTTTTGGGCTGTAAGATCTTTCCAATGGCCATTCTCATCCAAACTATGGGTCGCAAAGTGTCCGCCCATTTGTCGTCCGGCAGACATAGGTTCTTCTTTTATATCGGTATTGGCATAAAGCCCTGCAAAAAATTGTTCAATAGTCAATTCACCGATGGCCATCATAAAGGTCTGATCGCGATAATAACCACTCCTAAAGTCGCCATTTTCAAAGGCCTTGGCCCAAGCAATCTGTGGCACTTCCTTACCATCTCCAAAAATCCCGAATTTGGCCTTACCGGTTAACACCTCACGTCGTCCCAATAGGCTACATTCGCGGCTTGTAACGGCAAGCTTGTAATCTTTTAAAACTTCTGCTTTAAAATCTTCAAATGTAATCTCTGTTTTGGTATTGGGATTAGTCTTCATAGGTCTTCTTTTGCGTCTGGCAAAGATAGTTAAAAATGAAATGCCGTACAATAGCAACCATGGCTTCAATTTTGAATTATTCTTAAAAAAGAAACTCCATCACTATCAATTTTTTAATAAATCAATAAATATTAACATTTAAGTAAGAATATGTTAATACCATTTACGGCGAAATAGACCTAGCAGTACCTGTGGATCTACCGTAAACATAAAACGAATGCGCTGATCGTAATTGGACTGCCCAATTTCCCATCCAAGATTGGAGTAGAGCGGAAAATAAATTTCAAAATAATCTTCAACCAGGTTAAGGCGTATACCCGAGTCATAGACAAAATTAGCGGAGTCAAAACGATTTTTAACAAAGCCAACATCCCCATAGATTTGTATATAGCGCCAAATAGAGGTACTAAAGTTTGCGGTGGCCATCCATTGATTGGCAAAAGGGGTGTCCAATTTCGACTTAAATCCACCTTCGGCAATGATAATTTGCTGACTGAATAAACCTGAAGCCTCCGAACGCCCGAGATAATTAAGGTCAAATAAATAATCCGTAGGCCGATCGAGAGCAAAACTAAAATAATCGGAATTTGGGTCGGTATTGTTCTCAAGAAAAACACCGGCAAACAATCTAAGATTCACATTGCGATTACTTTTAGTGAGCTTTCTAAATTCATAATTCACGGAAAACTTGCTAAACTTATCCGCAATCTGAAAATCGGCAGCAAAATTGGAAAAATTTATGATGCCAGGGTTGGAGCGCACATAGCGTAAATTAAAGACTCCATAATCGGGTTCGTCTATGGCTACAACAGCGTCTGGTCCAAGCCTGCGTTCAATACTAACATATCTGGCCAGGATTAAATCGGTTCTGTCTTTTCTAAAGTCCGTATCATCCCTAAAGGTAAAAGCAATCGATGGCCTAATCCGTGTAAAGAAGGCATCTTGGGCAAAGGACTGATAGCCTGCTACAAAACCATAGGTAATATCAAAAAGGTCTTGATTTTCTAGATTGTGGGTGTAAAAAACGGAAGCCGAACCCGTTAAAGCTCGAGACCGTGTAGCGTATTGAGGGGAAAACCTATAGTTCAGCCGTTTACGTAAAATGGTCTTATTGTAGATTTTGGTACCCAAGGTAAGCCCATCGTAGATATTGTTAAACTCTATCAAGGGCATTAAAAAGACCTGATTGTAATCTGGGTCTTCAATATCCTTAAACAATCGGAATTGAAAAGGTTTGTTGTTTAAAAAGTTGCCTTCTAAGCTCCTGTAGTTATCACGCTGATTAAATTCTGGGATAACGTTGTCATAGTCCAGTACAAACATGTCTGCGCTATCCTTGGGTATAACTACTGTTTTTTCCTTATCGATATTTTCTACCCATAATTTGCCAACCACACTATCATTGCGCAATGTAAAGAGCGAAATGGGCATGCTGTTATCCCGTTTATTTTTTATGGTAAGCTTCAGGGAATCCCCTTCAGGGACTAAAGACTTAATCTTGAAGTCGATTTTCTTTCGGGTGGTAACATAATCACTAAAGAACCAATCTACAGATTTGTCGGTTTTAGTGGTTATGAATGTTTCAAAATCTTTAGAGGATACGGGTTTAAGTTTGTAGGTAGCCAAAAATTCCGTTAGCTGCTGGGATAAGTCCATATCCTCGGTAAAGTCATCAAGGTATTTTAGTCCAAGCCCGGCTTTATACTTCCCTGCGATATTGGCATTGAATTTTATGAGCGAGTCTTTAGAGGTGGTTAAGGGTTGGTCGCGGTTCTTGCGGGCCATTTCCATGAAGAATAAAAAATATTGGAAATTAAAGTCCAGGTCAGCCGCATGAAAAGACCGCAGTCCCCATACATTGGCCAAGGAACCAAATAACTTCATGTCGGGATAATAGGTGTTCACATACATCATTAGATAATAGATCTGCAAACCATCCGATAGCCAATAGTCCTTTCTGGGATTCAGCATTAAGGTATTGTCCAGATATTTCTTCAAGGCTGTTTTCAGCAGTTTCAACTCATATTGAAAATTATCAGGGAAGGGTCTTATAAAATCAGGAAGCTGATTGAGGCCGTAAAGCGGGTTTTTGTTATAGTCAATGGTGGTCACCAGTAATCGCTTGTGCGGATAAGGCCCTAGGTTAGACGTTATAAAGCGTGTGATCCGATCTGTGAGTAGGGCTTTTTTGTCCGTAGCAAGACCTTTTTCATTGATGTTGGAAACCAGTATAAAATCGTCGGTCTGTACAAAACTGTACCGCGGAAACTTATTTAAGGACAGGAACGTATCTACACGATCGGCACCAAAATGTATGGTGGTCTGTCGCTTTTCGTCGTAATCAGGGATAATATTTACATAATCCAGTTCCGTTGTTACGCTATAGTTCATCGGGTGGTTGATGCGCAAGGTAATATCAGACTGAGGTATAAATAAATCGTCAAGGTTCTTATTGCTATAGTAATGCCAAGTTCCGTCGTAAACGGCTGGCGTTATGTACCAATACTTTAAATTAAAATCTTTGTTTTTGGTAATACCATAGTCCGTAAAGGTGGCATCGGGAATAAACAAGGTATAGCTTAAGCTAAGGTTATAAGAGGCTCCAGGCAACAAGGGACGGTTTAATTGTGATTGTATCACATCAGGGTGGTCCTTGAGGCGCTCGTAATTGAGCTCTTGCCCATTATCATCCAGTATGTTAATAATGGCCGTATAACCGCGCTGCTCATTCTTTGC
>CAZGDG010000100.1:0-1018 GCA_964524415.1 uncultured Flavobacteriaceae bacterium | reverse complement strand
AAAGTGTCTGCTGTGGTATTGGTGTACACGATTTGTTGGGTCACACGGATAGTGCGCGCCTCTACATCTACATAGGCATCGATATCTAGAATATTCTGTCCTTCCAGGCCTAGGATACCTAATAGCAAGGCAAGCGTTATGTAAACGTGTTTTGTCACTAATTAACCATAAATTTTACAGGCGCTATCGTGGACTGCTCGACAACCAAAACATACAGGCCGCCTTCAAAATCGTTAACATCAATTTGTTTCTCATATTCCGTGGAAAGGGATAAACGTTTTACGGGCTGGCCTAGGCTATTATAAATAACCAAGGTTTTGTTGGTTAGTTTAAAATCCGGATTGAGTAGGGTTAAGGTCGAACGAACCAAGGTCTCCTTTATAAGGGTGAGCTGTTCCAAGCGATTGTCGGCAATGTTGAGCAGTGTAGCATCGGTTTCCAAGGAAACGGTAACGGGTAAATGATCACTAAAATCATGCAGGGCGTCCCGCAACTCAAATGAGAATGGGGAATCGGGTAAGGCGCAACTCGCATCATTAATGGCGCTATTGTAGCATGCCGAAAGCCCATTATTTCCCCATACTTGGTAAGAATCTGGTGCATAAGTTAAATCGGCATTGGCAAGCATATTTTCCGAAGTTAATATAAAGTCGAAACGATCATCGAAACCACCAGCTGTGCCGCCCAAACCAAAATCGGTACGCGTGGATTGGGTAAAGACATCTACAAAATTCGGATTATTGGACCAACTGCCGGGACGGTTGGCAGGATCTGCAAAAGTGATGTTGTTGGTCACCTGTAACAATTGTTGGTAAGCGGGTTCCGTAAAAGTGTAAAGGTTTAAATCACCGCCTAAAAGTACCATGGTGTCAGAGGGTAAG
This sequence comes from uncultured Flavobacteriaceae bacterium, assembly GCA_964524415.1. Lineage (GTDB taxonomy): Bacteria > Bacteroidota > Bacteroidia > Flavobacteriales > Flavobacteriaceae > Winogradskyella. Next base: position 137 of record CAZGDG010000100.1, on the reverse strand, counting down.
GTATTCAGGAAGTTATCGAGCTCTACCACCATGTTAAAGCGTCTTAATTCGTTATCAAAACCACTGGAAGCTTTCAAATGGCAGACCACGGCATAGAATTCTATAGGGTTGGTGGCTTGGTCAACCGTATTCAATTT
>CAZGDG010000099.1:0-9573 GCA_964524415.1 uncultured Flavobacteriaceae bacterium | reverse complement strand
TATTTTCCATCGGCTATTATCAACACTAAGGTCTGCTCCCAATAAACCTACTTGATTTCGTTCTGTATCTGGATAATCGCCACCACCAACAAAACTATGGCCTACTGATAATTCACCGTTTATTTGGTCTATGATGTAGGTTAGGTCTGCTCGATGCTTCACATAGGGAATTAGTGGTTTGTAGCGTTTGTAAACCGTATCCCAATTTCTTCCATGTAAATTAGGGTCGTAGAAGTAATCTTTTTCATAGCGAATGGTCTCTTCAAAAATCTGTTCCCATTCTTTAGAGCGGTCTAACTTCATTTGTAAATTAACCGTGAGTTGTTTGGCGCCTTTCGCATTACTTCCTGAGGTTTGAGCTACCTTCCAAGCACCACCAAACCTAGCTAATAGATGTTCGCCATTAGGTGTTACATAAACCGACCTAACATTAGTTGCAAACTCTTTTAATTCTTGGTCTTTAAGGGTGAATTTATGCAATGTAGCGCCACGGCTGTTGGGTACGTATTCAGAGATAAATACGGAGCCTTCAGGACCAGCCACGATACTACCATAATTGCGCGTCGGAATTGGTAGGGCTAGGGTTCTGCGACCAATGGCTTCAAAATCAATTATTACATCCTGTTCATTCTCGGATTTTTTGTCGTTTTTAGTATCCTTTTCGTCTTCATTACTCGATTCTTTTTCTACTTCTTCTTCATCGCTCTTTGGTTTGAAAGGCGATGGGTCATTAGCGTCCAAATTAATGACATAAGCCGCATAAGAAGGGTCGGATGTAATGGCGCTCGTGTTAGCCCAGCCGGAGCCTAATGCCACGTTGGTGCTGGCTAGAAAATACAATTGTTTTTTGTTTAAATCCCAAGCTGGAGAAAATGAATCTGCGAATTTATCTGTTATTGGTGTAGATGTTTTATTATCTATGGAATAGATTAGAATTTGTCTAAAATTGTTGGTACTTGACTTTTCATAGGCAATCCATTTTGAATCTGGCGACCAGCGGAGTTCTATTCTTCCACGGTCTAGATTGGTAGTGCCAACATCAAAGGTTAAGATTTTTTTAGTGTCAAGATTGACAAGTCGCAATCTAACATCATCATCAACAAAAGCAATGAACTTGCCATCTGGCGACCATGAAGGGTTCCAAGCTAATTTAGACTCGCCGATAGATATGGCTTCTGGTTGAGTAAGTCCATCTTGCGAAGAAATCATAAGAGCATATCCTTTTTTATCAGCATCGGAGAACCATGCAATTTTATCACCTTTTGGCGACCACAGTGGTCTTCGGTCTGCGGTCTCTGAACTTTCAGTAATATTGCGCGAATTGCCAAATTCCACGGGAACCGTAAAAATATCTCCTCTTGCTTGCATTATAGCCCTTTTGCCGTTAGGTGAAAGCGAGGCATATCGTGATGCATCGCTCACGTCTTCCCACTGAGGTTCTGCCCAAGGGAAGTCGCCTGTAACAGTAATATTAAGTTGATTTTTATTGCCAGAGTTTAAATCCAACGTGTGCAAATAACCTTCACGTTCGTAAATTAGGGTTGTGTCATGGGCGGAGAACCACTTCACATCAGAGCCTTTGTAGTTGGTTACCTGCTCTAGCGTTTTAGTCTCGGTATTATAAGCCCAAATGTTAGCGACCAAATCACGATCAGACAGAAAATAAACAGTAGTGTCTAGCCACAATGGTTTGATATCTGTAGTCCTGTCATTAGGCAAAAGCTCTTCCTCTTGTGTTGCAAGGTCTAGAATAATTAAAGGAGTATTTTGGCCACCTCTGTAGGCGCGCCATTCTACATCCCAGCGGTCCATCTTATCCACTATGAGCTTTTTTCCATTGGGAGAGAAAGCACCATCATGACTCCATTGCTTAGTTAAAAGATTAGGCGCACCACCTGTTACATTTATGGTATATAGACGGTTATAAGGTCTAGGTGCTGTGTCTCTAGAGCTAGCCATTAATACTGATTCGCCATCAGGACTCCATCCTCTTACGATAGCTCCAGAGGGATGCCAGGTAAGCTGCTTGGGTGTTCCTCCTTCTTTTGGAACAATATAAACTTGTTCTCTTCCAGATCTATTTGATGTGAATGCAAGCCAATTTCCATCAGGAGAAAAATAAGCGTGCGATTCTACGGCTGAAGTACTTGTAATACGTTTTACATTGGAGCCATTTCTATCGGCAATCCAAATATCGCTTCCATATGTAAATACGATATGGGTGTCGCTGATATCCGGTTGTCGCAACAGACGTGTACCCTGTGAAAACGTAGAAATGGTAAGTAAACTAAAAGCTAAGAGAAAAATTGAATTTTTTAGTGATAAAAGAGTGGTAAGATTCATAATTATATCATAGGATTAATCAAAGCTTCAATTTACAAATATCTAGCTTATAATTATCCATTGATTTTTATTTATTGCTTTGTCCTTTTAAGCTAAAATCTATAACAAAAAGAAATCCACGATCAGTTATAAGTGGATATAGGTTTATTTTACCAGGGGACATATAAAAAAAGACATTGCCTTAAATGCAATGCCTTTCAATAAAAATTGGTTGGTTAGTTTTATTTTAAAATTAAGTGAAAATTAGCATAGTGCTATGATTCATCTTCATCCATCATTGCTTGTTCTGCAGCATCACTTTCCTTTTGTTCAATGGCTTGTAGTTCCAAAACAATTTCTGTGGGATCCCAATAACCCAATTGGCGCACGATCATTCCATCTACAAAGCGATAGGTCAAATGAACTGGCATTTTAACTACTTTCCCTGTTTTGGCGATAGTACATTCCCAATCAAGCCAGCAGTTTACCCAGGTTTCACCATCATCGGTTACCACCATTTCATATTCTTGATCTTCATCTAAGAATGCTCTCTTAGAGTAGTTGGCATCGTTTTGTTTGTGATAAGCCATAAGATCTTCATTTGAGATGGGTTCTTTTGAATTAAAATACGTTTTAGCTGTATCTGCCATTATTTCCATGGAATAGTCCATGGCATTATAATCTGCAATGAGCTTTTTTACAGCATCTATTTCTGGCGATTGCTGTGTGTAACGGGTTTCTTTTTGTTGGCATGCTGTTGCTACAGTTAATGCGCAAATAAGTACGATTAGTTTTTTCATGTTTATATTGATTTTATTCTGATTTATAAGCTAGGTCTGGTCTCATTCGTCCCTCAATTTCTTCCATGTGCTGAATATTTTTAAACATATCCCACATGGTTTGCTGTCCATCGGAACCCATAAGTTCTTCATTGGCCTTAGATAATTCGGCCATGTGCATTTCGTCTTTCGCGGCAATGGAAACAAGATAGAATTCTCGTTCTGTTCCGAACCCACTTTTGTACACTCTATAATGCATCTTTGAATTTTTATCTTCGAACATTTTTTTTACGGCTGCAATTTTTTCTTTGACCACACTGCGATTGCCAGGTGTGAAATAAATTTTGTATTGTTCCCTGTAGTTTTGACCTTCTGGCGTTAGCGTCATACCATTAGGCATATACGATAACTCCTCAACAAGGGTAATTACGTAGTCACGTTCGATGTCATAGCATTTATCCATACGATTAAACAAAGGCCAGACCTTTTCTCCACCAGCTTTTTCGGCTAATTTTGCTACAGGGCCAGGTTTATCTAAATCTGACATTGAATTGATAGGGGAAATAAAATAGTAGTGGTTGTTGTTACCTTGAAGTACCATCATATTAGTGTTGTCGATGGGATTGTTTTCTAAAAGTTTTCCAACTTCTGAAAGGACATTTTCGTATTCCATAGTCATTTCTGGTTTAACAACATCTTCATGTATATGAAACATTTGTTGGGCCATAAATTGAGCTGGTAATAGGCAAAATGCAAAAAACGTAATGACAAATTGTTTTGTAGTTTTCATGCGTTACTGATTGTTTAGTTAATAGTTGTGTGAAAAAAATGAACATGCTACCCTATATTGAATAAGGTAGCATGCTGGTTGAAACCTATTCAGAATATGACATACTTTCACTACGGTCATAGATATAGGACCAAGAATCAGCAACTGTCATGTTCCATTGCTTTCGCATTTCATCAGCTTTCTTCTTACCGTGCGCTTTTTCGTAGACCTTCCATACACCGTCTTGGGACTTGTCTAGGTCGGCATATTTGTCAAATGGCCAAACCACCATGAAATCTGCGTCTTTAGAAGAACCGCCTGCTACACTATACCAGTAACCACGTTCATCACCTTCAGCTTTTTTAATTTCTCCTGATAGCTCCTTCACCAAATTCATGAAATCCATTGAGCTGTTCACCCTAAAGTAGGTGACCCATCCTTTTTCGAATTTTAAGGAAACATCCTTACTAATTTCTGGCATAAACTCCGTTATCATGTTGTGGGTACTTTTCATGTGTGGGAGTATAAACGTGGGAAACATTGATCGGCATGCCTTGCCTGCTTCATCACCTTCCTGGTCCATCTCAGCCCAGTTTTCCATATAGGTAGTAACGGCGTACACGGAGTTGCTACCTTGGACTCGCATCCAGAAGTTCCACTGATCTTCACCTCCAGCTTCGGTATAGCATTTTTTGTACATTTTAACACCTTCTGCAAATTGAGCCTCATGACCCATCTTTACTTCGATGTGTGTTAGGTTGATAATGTGTTCGGGGGTTTGTCCCATCAAGAAAAATGGAACAAGGGCAACTAAGAAACTTAGTTTTTTCATAATGTAAAGGTTTTAATTGGTTAGTTAATAGCCACCAAAACATGTAAAGCCGAGAAAATTTTCTAGGATTTGAGTAAGATTAAGTTCACTGTTAGGGCAGTGTTACTGTAAAGGTTTTCTTACTACAACTAGTTGATAATAAGAGGATTATTTACTCTAATATACGCAAATTATATCAAAGGATGGCCTTAGACCTGAAAATAATAAAAAGGCAGTGGCTATTGTTAGGTTAGTTCTAAAGCGCAATCTCAACCTGGTTGTGTAGCAGGTCTTGAAACGTTTCGCGTTTTCTAATTAGATGTGCCTCACCATTGTGCACCAGAACTTCAGCTGGTCTATATCTTGAGTTATAGTTGCTAGCCATAGTAAAACAATAGGCTCCGGCATTTTTAAAACACAGAATATCACCTTCCCTAATTTCTGAAATACGTCTATTATTGGCAAAGGTATCTGTCTCGCAAATATAGCCCACCACTGAATAAAAACGTTCTCTACCGTCCGGGTTGGAAAGATTAATAATTTCGTGCTGCGACCCATAGAGCATAGGTCTAATGAGGTGATTAAATCCAGAATCGACCTGTGCAAATACCGTAGATGTCGTCTGTTTTACAGCGTTTACTTTTGTAAGAAAAACGCCTGCTTGACTGACGAGAAATTTTCCGGGTTCAAAAGCAAGTGTTAAGTCTTTTCCGTACTCTTTACAAAAGTCGTTAAATCGGTGCGTTAGCTTTTTACCGAGCTCTTCTATATTGGTTTCTATATCTCCATCCTTGTAAGGCACTTTAAAGCCTGATCCAAAATCCATAAACTCCAAATCTGGAAAGTGTTTCGCGGTATCAAACAGAATTTCGCTCGCATAGAGAAATACATCAATGTCTAATATATCACTGCCTGTGTGCATGTGTATACCATTGATGCGCATTCCCGTATTTTTTACTATCCGTAATAAATGTGGTATTTGGTGGATGGAAATACCAAACTTGCTATCTATATGACCAACAGAAATATTGGTATTGCCACCGGCCATAACATGAGGGTTAATTCTTATGCAGACTGGTACTTCTGGATGTAAGCTGCCAAACTGTTCTAAAATGGAAAGGTTGTCAATGTTGATTTGGATACCAAGTTCAGCTGCCTCTTGGATTTCTTGCAGGGCTACACCATTTGGTGTGTAAATAATGGAAGAAGGGTCAAAGCCTGCTTTAAGGCCTAACTGTGCTTCTTGTATGGAAACGGTGTCCAAACCAGAGCCCAGTTTATGAAAAAGTTTTAAAACCGAGATATTTGAAAGTGCCTTTACGGCATAGTGAATTTTTAAATTTTTAACGCCACTGAATGCCTTTTTAAGTCGTTTATATTGACTGGTAATCACATCGGTATCATAGACATAAACAGGGCTGCCGTAATCATGAACAATTTTAAGAAGCTGGTTTTCCAAGATTTTTTATTTGTAAAATTAGATGACTTGTTTTTTTAGCTATAAATTCTTAAAGGTTTTATCACTTTTTTACATAATGTTAAATATATAACATATCAATCTGTTTGAAGCGTGTTCTGGCAAATTTGACTTTTATGAGATTTTTAAAACTTTTCTTACGCAAATACATTACCTTTTTAATATGTTTAAAATTTCTTCGATTCTGTTGGTATTTTTTGTGATGTTCACAACTAGTTGTTTTTCCCAAGATGATATTAGTGTGAAATTGTATGATTCTGAGACGAAGGAGCCAATATCTTTTGCTACCGTTCGATTTGTTGGTACTTCTAGGGGGATAGTTGCAGATTATTACGGCTATTTTAGGCTTCCAACCAAAATTAAGGATTCAATTCTTAAATTGAAAATCACTGCGTTGGGCTATGAATCCCTTCTTATAGAAACAAAAAATCTTAGAACGCAAGGAGTGAATAATTTCCAAATTAAGCCAAGGGTCGAATCTCTTGATGCCGTTGTTTTGGATATGTCTAAACGTAATAAATTGAATTCTTCTGAGCTAACTGAACTGATTAATGAGGCGAGGGACTTGTTGGCGTTTGAGATTGTCGATAAGGCCATATCTAAGATACCAAATAATTTAAGTACAAAACCTCATTCTTACGTAGGTTATTATAGAGATTATCAATTTTTAGACAATGAATATTACAACTTAAATGAGGGCGTTATTGAGCAGTACGACGATGGCATTGACAGTAATTTATTAACAGATTATGAGAATAAAAAAGCACTCTATTACTTCAAAGCCAACACTGACTTTAAAAATGACTCCCTGCTAACTCAGAGTTACGACAATCAATTTAAGTATATCCAAAATGCCAAGGTGTTGGGTTATGGCGGTAATGAATACATCTTACTTAAAGTGCATAATCCCATAAGAAATTATGATATGATTACATTCTCATATGTGTATCAATTGAATCGCCATTTCATAGCAAACCATGATTTCACTAAGGGAAAGATTGAGTTTTTGGAGGATGAACCCATAATCAATATTTTATTCAATACTAGACCAGTAAGGGATAAGGATGTGGGTTATGGCGCCAGAGGTAGAGTAAATCAAACCCCATATCATTTGCTTACCGAATCGTCATCAGACAATTATTACACACGTATTAGCCCAGAGCTCCCAGCAAATGGAAAAATTGCCATTTCTTTGTTGGATTTTTCTATTTATGAATTCAACTACTCGCTTTATGACAAGTCAAAGAAAGACATTATGTTTAGTACAGCGTTGGAATACAGAAAACTTGGAGACAAAATGTACCTTAACTATATATCCTTTAGTAATGGATTTACGATAAACGTTGCCGATGTTTTTAAGGAGAATCGGGCAAGCTACAACCAAGATGACCATAGTTTTACCATTAGTTTCAATAGAAATCTAAATCCAAAGTCATTAAAAACAAGACGTTTTAAAATTAAATATAAGAATAGACGGATTGCCATAAGCGATTTGGAGCTGGTTAACCCACGTGAGATAAAATTAGTTGTATCAGAACGAGAAATAGAGTTAAGACAGCAAGAAGAGCTTCAAAGCCAAGATTTTAGTTTGGTGATAAAGAAAATTTTGGACGAAAACAAAAATGAGATTTATAAACCTATCTCAAAAAGGGCCTATCAGTTTAGGGAATTTTTTGTTCAAGAAGTGTTTCAAAACAAGAGACCCGATTCTCAACTCATGTATATGAATAGATTAAAGCCGCTGCTTCAAGCACCCATAAACCAATCCTTAGATTCAGATACATATATTATAAATTCCCCATTAAAAATAAAACACAACTGATTTGTGAACATCCTTTGCTAAATTTTATTTGAGTAACACTTTAAGTATCCTTATTTTTGCAGCACAAATTATCATCAAAAAGAAATGAATTTACACGAATATCAAGGAAAAGAATTACTCAATAGTTTTGGCGTTAGAATTCAGCGTGGTATTGTTGCATCTACAGCAGATGAAGCGGTTACCGCAGCTAAACAATTGACCGAAGAAACCGGTACAGGTTGGCATGTTATAAAGGCCCAAGTTCATGCAGGAGGCCGTGGAAAAGGAGGAGGCGTTAAACTTGCCAAAAATCTAGATGAGGTTAAGACCATCGCAGATGAGATAATTGGCATGAATCTGGTAACACCTCAAACCTCTGCAGAAGGTAAAAAGGTGCATCAAGTTTTAATAGCAGAAGATGTTTATTATCCTGGAGATAATGAACCAGAAGAATATTACATGTCTGTGCTGTTGAACAGAGGAACCGGGAAAAATATGATCATGTATTCTACAGAAGGTGGAATGGATATCGAGCAGGTCGCGGAAGAAACACCTCATTTGATTTTTACGGAGGAAATAGATCCAGCTTTGGGACTTTTACCTTTTCAAGCGCGCCGAGTTGCCTTTAATTTAGGCTTATCTGGCACAGCTTTTAAGGAAATGACAAAATTTGTAACTGCCTTATATACTGCATACATTAAATCAGACTCGTCATTGTTCGAAATAAACCCGGTTTTAAAAACCAGTGATGATAAAATTTTAGCGGTTGATTCAAAGGTAACCTTAGACGACAATGCGCTATTTAGACATAAGGACTTGGCAGCATTACGCGATAAGCGCGAAGAAAACCCAATCGAGGTTGAAGCTGGTGAATTAGGTTTAAATTATGTAGACTTGGACGGTAACGTTGGCTGTATGGTTAATGGAGCTGGATTGGCCATGGCTACTATGGACCTTATTAAGCAAGCCGGAGGAGAACCTGCTAACTTCCTTGATGTTGGTGGTACTGCTGATGCCGCTAGAGTAGAGGCTGCGTTTAACATTATCCTCAAAGATCCAAATGTGAAAGCTATTTTGATAAATATTTTTGGTGGTATTGTTCGTTGTGATCGTGTAGCACAAGGTGTCATCGATGCCTATAAAAATATTGGTAACATCAATGTGCCTATCATCGTGCGTTTACAAGGAACCAATGCTGATATCGCAAAAGATTTAATAGACAATTCAGGATTGGATGTGCTCAGCGCTACCGAGTTCAAGGAAGCAGCTGATAAGGTACAGGAAGTGCTGAGTTAAAAAATTAATATGTCATTGCAAAAGGCCCTCTAGTTAAGAGGGCTTTTTTTATTTCACGATAGCAATGTTAGGTCTGGCCTGAGGTGCTCTTGGTGTAACAACTTTTGGATAGAGTCGTCTTTAAAGTATCAATCATTAAATCGAAAAGTTATGAAACAATTAAAAACCAAAGCTTTTGCCGTTGCATTTTTTATGTGCAGCTTGGCCTTTGCAGGTGCAAATCCTGCAGAAAAAGACAAACCGGAATCCATTGGTGAAGCCGTAGCCGAAATGTTAACTTACCCTGAGCTTGATTTAACTTCTGATGAATTCGTAACT
>CAZGDG010000098.1:8259-9649 GCA_964524415.1 uncultured Flavobacteriaceae bacterium | reverse complement strand
AGCAAATTGGTTTATTTAGGTAAGGCTGATATTAATCATTCAGCTTAAGAACCGCCATAAAAGCCTGTTGTGGGATTTCTACATTACCTACTTGGCGCATGCGTTTTTTACCTTTTTTCTGTTTCTCCAATAGCTTTCGCTTTCTGGAAATATCACCACCATAACACTTAGCCGTAACGTCCTTACGTAGAGCTTTAATCGTTTCTCTAGCAATTATTTTTGCACCAATTGCCGCTTGTACCGGAATATCAAATTGCTGCCTAGGAATAAGCTCCTTTAATTTTCCTGTCATCTTCTTTCCAATATCGTAAGCGTTATCAGTATGTACCAATGCAGAAAGAGCGTCAACGGTTTGGCCATTAAGTAAAATATCTACGCGAACAAGTTTAGAAGCCCTCATGCCAATAGGCGAATAATCAAATGAGGCATAACCTCGGGATACGGTTTTTAAACGATCGTAAAAATCAAAAACTATTTCCGCCAAAGGCATATCAAAACTTAATTCTACACGCTCCGTAGTTAAATAGGTTTGATTGGTGATTTGACCACGTTTTTCAATACACAAACTCATTACCGGACCTACAAAATCAGCTTTTGTAATAATCGACGCCTTGATGTATGGCTCTTCAACACGGTTTAAGGTAGATGGCTCTGGTAAATCAGAAGGATTGTTAACTATAACTACTTCATCTGGGTTTTTGTTGGTAAACGCATGATAGCTCACGTTTGGTACAGTGGTAATCACCGTCATATCAAACTCGCGATCTAAACGTTCTTGGATAATTTCGAGATGTAACATTCCCAAAAAGCCACATCTAAATCCAAATCCCAATGCAGCGGAGCTTTCTGGTTGAAACACCAAAGAGGCATCATTTAATTGAAGCTTCTCCATTGAAGCCCTTAGCTCCTCGTAGTCTTCCGTATCTACTGGGTAAATCCCTGCAAAAACCATCGGCTTTACATCTTCAAACCCTGCAATAGCTCTTGTTGTAGGGTTTTTGGCATCTGTTATGGTGTCACCAACCTTAACTTCCCGAGCATCCTTTATGCCAGTAATTAGGTAGCCCACATCACCAGCTTTAATTTCCTTTTTTGGGACTTGTTTTAGTTTTAGGGTACCGACTTCATCGGCAAAATAGGTTTTTCCAGTATTTATAAATTTAATATGCTGTCCTTTTGTTATGGCACCATTGATAACCCTGAAGTAAGTTTCAACACCTCTAAAGGGATTATACACAGAATCGAAAATCAATGCTTGCAAGGGTTCATTCTCATCGCCTTTGGGAGCAGGAATACGTTCGATAATGGCTTCTAAAATGGCCTCTACACCTAATCCGGTTTTCCCACTAGCTGGGATTACCTCAGAAGGGTCACAGCCCAGTAGGTCTAC
>CAZGDG010000098.1:4118-8159 GCA_964524415.1 uncultured Flavobacteriaceae bacterium | reverse complement strand
CGAATGTTCTTCATTTATCTTTTTCTAAAGCATAGCATGCGATTGCAAATATAATTGAATTATTACGCTCTAGATAGCAAAAGGTAAATAACAACTCCAATTACGGTAAAACCGTAACAGCAAGTAAAAAACAATTTTTATCTTGCGATTTAAACCTAACTAATGATAGCCGCTTACCGTAGTGTATTTTGTGTATTACTTTGTGTGATTTCTTATTTTGGTAATGCTCAAGAATTATCAATTTCTGGAAAGGTAATTGACCCTAATGGTGTGCCTATTGAATTTGCCAACGTGATTCTGTTTGAATCTGATTCTGATGTGTTTTTAAAAGGAACGTCAACAGATGACAGAGGCATCTTCAAATTAGAGAATCTTTCAGAGAACACCTATAACCTTAAAATCAGTTATATCGGCTTTAAGTCTTTTGAACAAATCATTGTTTTAAAAGGCGAGCTCGACCTCAGGGAAATAACGCTTGAAGAAAGTGCCGAAAGTTTGGAGCAAGTAGAAATAATAGGGAGAAAACCTACTATAACACGAAAACCAGACCGACTGGTTTTTAATATTGAAAACACAGCGCTTACAGAAGGGTCAACCCTCGGTGTTTTAAAAAACACACCTGGAGTTATAGTAAGTGAGGGTGGAATCGCAATTAAAAGTGCGCAAGCGGCTGTTTACATAAATAACCGTCGCGTTCAATTATCTACTGATGAATTAATTCAGTTATTAGATAGTGCGCCCGCCAACTCCATTAAATCCGTAGAGGTTATTACCAATCCTCCAGCTAGCTATGACGCTGATAGTGGTTCGGTAATTAACATTGTGATGAGCAAGAATCTTATTGCAGGCTATAGAGGAAGTGTTTTTACAGCTTATACGCAGGGAGTTTTTCCTCGTTACAACTTTAACACGAGCCATTTTTTTAAGAATGAATCCATCAATCTCAATATTAACTACAATTACAACAAAGACAAGATAAATCAAATAAATGACGAGCAGATAAATTATTTGGACCCTTCAAACAATATTGATGAGATATGGACCTCTGACATTAACAGAAACACGTGGTCCGAAACGCATAATCTCAACTTGAATTTTGATTACTTTCTAAGTGACAACAGCACCATTAGCTTAACAAGTACAGGATTGTATATGCCTTATTTTAAATACAGAATTAACAATAACACCAATATTTTTGATGCTTCTGGTGCGTTTCAATCCAGGTTTACGGCCAACAATTTGTCTAGAGATGATAAATACAATATAGGCACAGATTTAAGTTTTTCACAAAATTTCGAAGATAATTCCAGCCTATTATTTAACGCCCATTATACCACCTACAATTATCAGCGTGACCAGGATGTTGTCAGCAACTTTTTTGACAATACCAACACGTTTACCGGAGATTTGCTTTTTAACACATTGGCCAATCAAGATACGGATATAATTACGGCAAAATTAGATTATAACCTTCCTTTAAGTGAAACTTCCAATTTTGCTGCAGGTGCTAAATTTGCCAACGTGCTAACTGATAGTGATATAACAAAAACCGATTTTATTAATGGCCAACCCACCATAGATGTTAATAATACGGACACCTTTAATTACGATGAAAAAGTGCTTGCAGCCTACGCTAATTACAGTAAAACCTGGGACAAATGGGATTTAAATATTGGTCTAAGGGTAGAGCAGACCAATATAGAGGGTGAGTCTGTAAGCCTTTCCCAAACAAATACTCAGGACTATTTCAATTGGTTTCCCAACTTAAGTCTTTCGCATCAAATTTCTGACGCGGTTAGTGTTTACGGAAATTATAAACGAAGTATTGAAAGACCGAATTTTAGAAATTTAAACCCGTTCACCTTTTTTATTAACCAGAACAATGTTTTTGAGGGTAACCCTAATTTGAGACCTACTTACATAGACCATGTTACCATTGGAACTACTTTTCTTGAGCATTTCACTGTGGAGGCCTATTATATGAATTACGATGGAAATATCTTGGAGCTTCCAAGGCAGGATAACGTCACTAACATATTGGCGTACACGCCAACAAACCTCGATAATATGGTAGACTATGGGTTTGACTTCATAGTTGAATATTTAATAACGAATCGATGGTTTTTTTACGGCGTGACCTCATTTTACAACATTTCGCAAGAAGACCAATTGCCACAAGGGCCTGTTAGCTTGGAGCGTTGGTCCAATCTCACCATCTTACAGAATAATTTAAGGTTGCTTAAAGACAACAGTTTGCTAATAGGATTTAACTTGACTTATGCCAACACCAACCTACAAAATCTAGCCCTGATAGATACCAGATGGATATCTAGCCTCACGGTCACCAAGTCAGTATTTAACAAAAGAGGCACCATTTCCTTGGCTATAGAAGATTTGTTTAACGAACAGGATTTTCTTCAACAGAACCGCTACTTAGATCAATTTAGCACCACCTTTAGCAATTTTGATAATCGCTTTATTAAACTGGGATTCAGGTATAATTTTGGAAATACAAAACTGAGCACCAATGAACGCGCTACTTCTGCCGAAGAACGCGATAGAATCAAAGATTTAAACTAGTCTTGCCATTCAGCAATAAACAAGTTTGTATCTCTGGTGCCTCCGTTATTTCTGTTAGAGGAAAATGCTAGGTATTTGCCATTGTTGGAAAAAACCGGAAACGCATCAAACGTTTCACCGTGCGTAATCCGTTTTAGGTTTTTACCATCCAGATCAATCATATACAAATTAAAAGGAAACCCGCGTTCTGCTTCAAAATTTGAAGAAAACAGAATCTTTTCACCGGAAGGATGAAAGAACGGGCTCCAATTGGCATTGCCTAAATCTGTTAATTGGCGCAAATCACTACCATCTGCGTTACATATAAAGAGCTCCATTTCTGTTGGTTCTACCAAGCCTTCTGCGAGCAGTTCTTTGTATTCCCTTATTTCTTGCTCCGTTTTTGGTCTAGAAGCTCTGAAAATAATTTTGGTACCATCGGGAGAAAAGAAAGCGCCACCGTCGTAACCGAGCTCATCGGTAATTTGCTTAACGTCGCTACCATCAAGATTCATGGTATAAAGTTCTAAATCGCCACTACGTGTAGAAGTGAAAACAATTTTATCGCCTTGCGGAGATACCGTAGGCTCGGCATCATAGCCAACTTCATTTGTTAATTGGTTGACGATATTACCTTCTAAATCGGCAACAAAAATGTCGTACGTATCATAAATTGGCCAAATGTATTTGCCGTTTTTACGCAATGGGGTTTCAGGACACGCTTCGCCACCTAAATGCGTAGAAGCGTAAATAATATGCTTGTTATCTGGCAGAAAATAAGAACAGGTAGTGCGACCTTTTCCCGTGCTCACCATAGGAGGCGCAATACTATCCGTAAAGGAGTCTTCAAAATTCATTAAGAACATTTGATCGCAGTTAACACCCCATTTGGTATTGTTTGATTGAAAGACCAGTTGTTTATCGTCAAAGCTCCAGTAAGCTTCTGCGTTATCACCACCAAAGGTTATCTGCCTAATGGATTTAAAGTGTTTTTCTTCAGGATAGATTAGAGGGTTGGTTTTTTCTGTCTCCTCCGAACTTGCTTCTGTAGCCTGTGTTTGAGTTGACTCCTGTTTATCATTCTTACAGGAAACCAAGGCCAAACCTATTAGAAAAATCCCTAATAATTTCTTCATAGCAATCAATAATTCAATTATAATAAGTGACTTTTAATACCTAATTTTGCGCAAAAATAAGATATAGACACGAAATGCACACAAATTTCTGTCCCTTTGTACTCTTAAAGAAAGTTGAAGCTTAATTTTTTCAGTTTAAAAAACTCATTTACACCATGAAGCAAATTTTTATAGTTTTCGTTTTAGCCTTATTGACCGCATGTAAAACCGAACCAAAAGTTGCAGAGAACAACATAAAGGCCGATGTAGAATACCTTGCTGATGACAAACTCGAAGGCAGACAAACAGGAACTGAAGGGGAAGCTTTAGCAGCAGATTATCTGGTAAAGCGTTTTAGTGAAATTGG
>CAZGDG010000098.1:0-4018 GCA_964524415.1 uncultured Flavobacteriaceae bacterium | reverse complement strand
TTAGCTAGCCGTTTAAAGTTGAAAAACGATAATGCTGAGGTCAAGGACAGCAACAATTATTTATTTATGGCTTTTTCTGGTGAGGAAATGGGATTGTTAGGCTCAAACTACTTTTCAAAAAACCCAACGATTGATGCCAAATCTATCAACTACATGATAAATATGGATATGGTCGGACGCCTTAAAGCCGATAGCACCTTGGCAGTATACGGCACAGGGACCTCACCGATTTTTAAACAAACCCTCAAAGCACACAACGATAAATTTAAGCTCATTGAAAATGAAAGTGGTGTAGGACCAAGTGACCACACGTCTTTTTATCTTATAGACGTCCCTGTACTGCACTTTTTCACAGGACAGCACGAGGATTATCACAAGCCTGGGGACGACTCGGATAAACTAAACTATGAGGGAATGAATTTAATTTCGGACTATATATTCGAAATTATTTCAGACCTCGATGATAATGGTGAATTAGCCTTTAGAACAACAAAAAATGAAAGCGAGGAAACACCTCGTTTTAAGGTTGGCTTAGGTGTGGTTCCAGATTATTTATATGATGGTGAAGGTATGCGAATCGACGGAACACGTGAAGAAACACCTGCCTTTAACGCAGGCCTTAAGAAAGGTGATGTTGTCATTAAATTGGGAGATAGCACTATTACAGATATGATGAGCTACATGCGTGCACTTTCGGTCTTCGAAAAAGGGGATGAAACCAATATTTCGGTTTTGCGCAATGGAGAAACCATTGATACAACAGTGAAATTTTAAAGGACGCTTGTAAATACGAGACCCTTTGTATTTTAATTGTACCTTAGACCTTTAATTAAATCTGTAGACATGAAAAAAGTATTTGCCTTATTATCCTTATTTATCCTGCTCACTGCATTTACGTGCGAAAATGAGGCCTTGGATGAAGACATTTTAGCAAATAATGGGGCAGCTTCCAATACTGAATTACTTGGTGAATGGAATCTTGTTGAATTTGAAGTTGAAACAAGCACCACCTCAGAGCTTAATGGAACTGAGTTTTCATCAGATGTGCAAATTTTTAGTACGGCTGCAGATTACACGGTAAACTTCACAGCAGATATGTTTACTACAAACGGTAGTTACTCCTATAGTTCATTAGTGGTTGTTAATGGTACGGAAATCCCAAATGACCCAACAACGCTTTCAAACGTTTCGGGCAACGGAACCTACGCAATTGAAGGTAACGAAATGACTGTCGAAGGTCAATTTTTTGAATTTAACCTAGACGGTGTCGATTCCTCCGTATTTGGAGAAGAACAAACCTTGTTATTTCAAATTTCTGCAGATGGGCAGACACTTACCCTTATTCAAAATGAAACACAAACAACTAATGATCCAACATCGGGATTAGAAACCACAAGTGTTATTGAGGGTTTTTCAGTTTGGACGAGAGGAACAATAACGGAAGATACGTGCCCAGAGGAGGAGGGTACAACTGCAGCGGCTGATGCCTACAATGCAGATACTACAAACCAGGAATTGTGTAATGCCTACAGGGAAGCTTTAGAAGCACAAATTGCTGAATGTGGTGATGATGGCAGCCTTCAAGCCATATTGGACGAGTTAGGAGATTGTTCTGTGGCTAGCGCCAATGGAGAACTTAGGGTAACAGCAGGCACCTTAGCGATAGAATTTGTTGACCAAACCGTTACCTTAGATGGCGGTATTATTACTGTAGAAGGAGTCAGCGCTCAAGGTAGTTATGAAATTTATTTTCAAGTTGCAGAAGGTGATACCGGAACAGATGTCCTCCAGAATTTTGTTCTAACCTTAAACGGAACGGCATTCTTTCCATCAACACAAGGGTTTGAAGATTTCACCTCAGAGACAACGGTGAGCAGTAACAATGTTTTACAAGCAACATTTTTTGGTATTGTTGAAAATGCTGATGGCGGAGACCTCAGCCTTACCCAAGGTGTTGCAGACCTTACATATTAATTAACGAGTCTCCTGGGATTCTTTATCCCCTTAGGTTATGGCCTTAACAAGGCAACAGATTGTTTTAAAAGTCCATTTGGTAATATCATTAGCCGTGGTTGTTCCTGCCGCATTTAATTATGGGTTTTTTTCAGAATCTGTTTTGGATATTACTATTGATACCGTTGACGAGAGTAATCTGCTCAAAGGTATTATGGGTTTATATTTAGCCTTTAGCTTGGTTTGGTTTTTAGCACTTTTTAAAGACCAATTCCTTATGGTAGCATTAGTCTCAAATATGCTCTTTATGCTCGGTTTAGGCCTAGGTCGTATCCTCAGCATTATTTTAGATGGGTTTCCGTCTTTGCTATATAGCTTTGGCTTTTTGGGAGAACTAGTTCTTGGACTCTATGGACTTTGGCTTATGATTTGGTATATTCCTAAAAACAAAGTAAGCGCCTTATATTTTAAAAATCAGTAGCTTTGCACCAAAACTAAGGACTTGGTTAAAATAGGCGACATAGAACTTCAAGACTTTCCCTTGCTTTTGGCTCCAATGGAGGATGTAAGCGACCCGCCTTTTCGTGCCTTGTGTAAGGAGCAGGGTGCCGATGTGGTTTACACGGAATTTGTGTCTAGCGAGGGCCTTATTAGAAATGCCGCCAAGAGTGTAATGAAGCTTGATATTTATGAAAAGGAACGTCCCGTTGGCATTCAAATCTTTGGTGCTAATATGGATAGTATGCTTCAGACCATTGATATAGTAGAAAAATCCAATCCAGATATTATAGATATCAATTTTGGCTGCCCAGTTAAAAAAGTGGTGTCTAAAGGTGCAGGCGCAGGCATTTTAAAAGATGTTTGCCTTATGGAGAGCCTTACAGCAGAAATGGTAAAGCGCACCAATATACCAATAACTGTAAAAACAAGATTAGGCTGGGACCATGACTCTATTAAAATAGTAGAAGTGGCGGAGCGCCTTCAAGACGTTGGAATTAAGGCCATATCAATCCATGGCAGAACAAGAGCTCAAATGTACAAGGGCCATGCGGATTGGAGACCTATTGCTGAAGTAAAAAATAATCCAAGAATGCATATTCCGGTTTTTGGTAATGGTGATGTAAATACACCAGAGCGTGCTGTTGAAATGCGCGATTCCTATGGATTGGATGGAGCCATGATTGGTCGTGCTTCAATAGGCAACCCATGGTTTTTTAAACAAGTAAAACATTACATCAAATACGGAGAACACTTACCTCCAATAACAATTGAGGAAAGGGTAGAAGCTGCAAGACGACATCTTCAAATGTCAATAGACTGGAAGGGAGAGAAACTTGGAGTTTTTGAGACAAGGAGGCACTACACCAACTACTTTAAGGGTATTCCAAATTTTAAGGAGTACCGTATGAAGATGGTAACAAGTGACCATGCAAGTGATGTGTTTGATGCTTTTGATGAGGTACTGGATAAATTTTCAGACTACCAATTTGCACATTAAGGGGAGACTAAATTTTTTGTAATTCTCATAGTTGCAATGCGTGAGGCAACAAGGCCAAGAATTACTATTGTTGAGATTACTATACCAATATTTATTATCCTCAGTTCAACAGGATAGGGCAATTCTGGCGTTAACATCACCAATTCAAAACTTTTTTGTAGCTGTACAACGATAAGCCCTAGGGCAACACCAATCAGGCCGCTGACAAGGGTCATTAAACTTCCTTGAAGAAAGAATATAGATTTAATGGACTTCAACTCGGTTCCTAAATTAAAAAGAGTGTGCAATGAGGTTTTGCGATCTAGAATCATCATTATAATGGCGCCTATAACGTTAAAAAGCGCAATAATTATTACAAGCGTAAATATGAGGTAAATCGCTAGATTTTCAGTGTTTAACATTTTGTAGAGCGCATCATTGAGTTGGGCCCTGTTTTTTACAATAAATTTGTTTCCAAACAATTCATTTATTTTTTCTCTAACATCGCTTTCAAGGAGTGGGTCATTTAATCTTATGTCAATACTAGATATCTGATTATCCTTATAATTAACAAGTTGTCTCGCAAGG
>CAZGDG010000097.1:0-9931 GCA_964524415.1 uncultured Flavobacteriaceae bacterium | reverse complement strand
TTCAACGATATTCTGGCTAAGGGTTTTGATGGCCATCAATATATAGCTGGATTAGCCTCCCACTTTAGGGATTTACTCGTGTGTAAAAATGAAGCTACCTTAACATTATTGGAAATTGGTGAAGACACAAAACAAAAATACATCACACAAGCTCAAAAGGCTTCAGAGCAGTTTTTACTTAATTGCATTGAACTTGCCAATGCCTGCGATCTGAAATACAAAAACAGTAGCAACCCAAGACTTTTAGTAGAACTGACCTTAATGCAGATGGCCTCTATCACTTTTGATGGAGAAAAAAAAAAGAATGAGCACTACATAATCCCACCGTCTTACTTTAAATCTAAAGGTATCGAGCCCGTTAGAGTTAAAGTTCTAGGAAAAACCAACCAAACTGTTACGACTACGGCTAAAATAGAACCTGAGAAAAAGGAGATTCAGCCTGCACAAAACCCTATTACTCAGATCCCAGATATACCTAAAATATCTATAGATAAATCCAAAAAACAAACCTCTGGGCTATCACTTAAAAGTATAAGGGAAAAAAAAGAGCACCAAATAAAACAACTCGATGTTGTTATAGATGAGGAACAACTTCCGAGGGAGGCTGTATCGGAAGAAGCCCTATTGGAGGCTTGGGAAGCCTATACCCAGTCGCTGCACAAAAAAGGCGAAAAAATACTAGCTTCCATTCTTGAAATGGAAAAACCAAAACTGCAGGATACAGCGATATGCCTTACCTACTCCAATAATACCAATAAATTAGAGTTAGAGCGTTCACAATATCCTCTTATGATGTATCTTAAAAAAAGGCTACGCAACTATGACCTTCATTTAAAGATCAAGGTTAATGAAGAGGTTGCAAAAAAATATGCGTTTACGCCACAGGAGAAATATGAAAAACTGAAAAAGAAAAACAGTAATATTGAACTTTTGAAAAAAACGTTTGGTCTAGATGTTTAACAACGGTCATAAATTTTTCTTATTGGTGTTAATCGTCTGTAGTTGCGCTCTTAGCTGTGATGGACGAATTTCCAAAAATAAAGCGCTGCAAAAAAGTGTATCAGAATTTAAAGCCAATAAGGTTTTAGAAAAGAACATCTATCATCCCAAAACGTATAATGAGCAAAGAATAGACACCATTTTAAGCCACGATTATAGTGCAAGCCTAAAAACCTTTACAGATATGGAGCGTCATATCCCTAAAACCGTAAAAAAAGGCAGTCACATAGAAAATCATTTATACAGGTTTGTACAAACCGAATTGAAGGTAGACTATAAAGGAGAAACAATTGTTACGGATATCATTGATGGTGACTTCATCAAAAGGCATTTAAACTATAACGAACATGATTGGTCTGATTATAATCTAAGAACCGTTTGGGTAGATCAAGCCTCATCAATGGACGAAAATCTGTTGTCTATGATTGCTGAATTTTATTCGGTACAAACAGAACATATAAGACGTTTTAAGTTATTAATAACTAATTCAGGGAAAATGTTCGTTACGGAAATTAAAACTAATGTCATTTAATTATGCTGGGACTAAAATTACCTACAGACCCTAGATGGGTTAATATTGTTGAAAAAAACATAGAAGAAATCCTAACCGACCATGCTTATTGCGAGCAAAAAGCTGCGAGTACCGCAATATCACTTATTATAGGTTTTCCAGAATATACAGAATTGGTGCAAGAAATGACAGATTTGGTGCAGGAGGAGATGAGCCATTTTAAAATGGTACACGATAAAATCACAGAACGCGGCTGGACCCTAGGAAGAGACCGAAAAGATGAGTATGTGCTAGCCTTAATGAAGTTTTTCCCTAAAGGTGGTAGCCGTACTACCCAGTTAGTTCACCGATTATTGATAGCAGCTTTAATCGAAGCTAGAAGTTGTGAACGGTTTAAGTTGCTATCCGAAGAATTAGAGGATAAAAAACTAGCTAAATTCTACCGTAAGTTAATGATTAGCGAAGCAGGTCACTATACCATGTTTTTGAATTTTGCGCGCAAGTATGGTGATAGAAAAGAAGTCGATAAAAAATGGCAAGATTTGTTAGACTATGAAGCCCAAATAATGAAAGATTTAGGCAAAAAAGAAACCGTTCATGGCTAAAAAAAAACCGCAAATAAATTTATGCGGTTTTTAATCAATTGAGCACAAAAGCTCTTTTCTTTATTAAATCTTTATTCCAAAGCCAAACTGCATCACGTGATTTTTTGCTTCGCCAGTTGTTATATCCTCATCTAGGATATTAGTAAAGCCATAGGAATATCTTGCATCAACAAAAAGTTCGTCCGTAATCATATATTCAGCTCCTACAACACCAGAGAAAGCAAAAGTTGAAAATGCATCTTGGTCTTTCCAAGTTTTAAGATTCACTTGTGGACCAGCGCCAAAAGATAAACGGTCAGATACGTTCAACCTTAATAAAATAGGCAACTGAATGTAATCTGCTCTCAAGTCTTCATCTTTGCCACCTTCTGCAGACCACTGCAATTCTGTTCTTAGCGAAACGGTTTCTGAAAATCCGAAATCAACAAAGCCTGCAAAGGCAAAACCATTCCTGTGTTTGTTTTCAAAAGTAGCGTCGGGTTCAAAATCTAAATTGGAAACATTTAAAGCACCTCGTACGCCGTAACGGATCTCCTGTGAACTACAAATCATTGTAAAGCAGGTTAAAACAAAAAGAATCGTATACTTTTTCATAATGTAAAATTTGAGACGTGAAATATAGAGTTAAAAATAGAAACCTTAAGAATTAATAGATTTTAAGTCAAAAAATGTAGATGAACGAACAAACTATACAGAAACACTCGATACAGTTTCGTAATAAATACTTTTTATTATTCCATCTGAAAGACCAATTTTTGGCACAAGTATATCCTTAGCTCCACTCCATTTCATTGCAGACAAATAAATACGTGTAGCCGGAATGATTACATCCGCTCGATCCTGATTAAGATTAAGCTTGGTAATACGCTCTTCATAGGTATAATTCTGCAAGGTTTGGTAGTAATTTGAAAGATAAAAGTAGGTCAAAGGCTTTCCGAGTTGTTTGCCTGAAATCTTAAATATTTTATTAATGTTTCCTCCAGAACCAATTAATTCAATTTTATCATAATGTTTGGTTTTTTCCTTAATCCAATGTTCTAGCTCTACCCATGTTTCGTTTTTCACGATATCGTTCAGTAGCCTTACCGTACCTATCTTAAACGATTTGGAATTTACCTTTTCCCCACGGTGAAGAATGGAAAATTCAGTACTTCCACCTCCAACATCAACATATAGGTATGTTTTTTCTGCATCAATGTAGGTGTGTAAATCCGTTGCTGCGATGATAGCGGCCTCTTCCTCACCTCCTATAATTTCAATATTGATTCCAGAACGATCTAATATTCGTTCCTTCAATTCACTACTGTTGGCAGCTTCTCTCATGGCCGAAGTGGCACAGGCCTTATACCTAGTAACACCATGGGATTTGATTAAAAGGCTAAATGCCTGCATCGTATCCAACATACGTTGTTGGTTGTATTCTGAAATCTCGCCATTCATAAAAACGTCTGCACCTAAACGTATTGGCACACGAACCAAAGAGTTTTTTTTAAATATTACTGGTTCTCCCTTCTGTTCAATAATATTAGAAATCAGTAGCCTTACCGCATTGGAACCAATATCAATGGCCGCATATTTCTGTATCTTGAGCATTTTAATTATTTAATTTGTTAAGGTAATAGTTATAGGTTTCAAATTGAGCCCTTAATTTTGGCTTCTCATCCGTCTTATAGGTGTTGTCCTGCGTTTGGTTAATTATTCTTGCTTTTACATTATCATTCCAGCAAATATCAAACAAATCCCACAACTCCGCTTTAATGTCTTCATCATAAATTGGGCAAGTAACCTCCACTCTATGATCGATGTTTCTTGTCATCCAATCTGCAGACGAAATAAAGAACTTAGGATCGTCATTATTACAAAAAATAAATAAACGTGTATGCTCTAAGAATTTATCTACGATGCTAATAACTTCAATGTTTTCGCTCATTCCCTCTACACCAGGGACCAAACAGCAAATGCCTCGCACAATCATTTTAATGGTAACCCCTGCTCTACTCGCTTCATAAAGTTTATCTACCATTTTATAACTGCTGATACTATTCATTTTTAATCTAATATAGGCTGGGTGACCCATTTTTGCATTTTGAATTTCCTTATCGATCAATGCGAATAGTTTACCCTGCGTGTAGTGTGGCGACGTAATAATATACTTGTATCTGTAAATTTTATAATTGACCTCAAAAAAATTGAAGACCTTATTGATATCCTTTAAGATTTTCTTGTTTGAGGTGAGCAAGGTGAAATCTGTATACACTTTTGCTGTGGACTCGTTGAAATTACCTGTACTTATAAAACCATAACGTTTAAGTTTATTGTTTTCTTCACGCTCTATAACACACATTTTAGAATGGACCTTAAGACCTGCCACACCAAAGAATAGGTTGATGCCTTCATCTTGCATTTGTTCCGCATAATTGATGTTGGCCTCTTCATCAAAACGTGCTCGTAATTCAATGGAAACAGTGACATCCTTACCGTTTTTGGCCGCATTAATCAATGAACTGGCAACATGGGATATTTGGGCCAACCTGTAAATTGTTATTTTAATTGATTTTACTTGTGGGTCTAAAGCTGCTTCCCTTAAAAATTTTATGATATAGGAAAAGGTGTGGTATGGTGTATAGACCAAATAATCCTTTTCGCTTATAGACTTAAAAATACTTTGATCAAGACTTAATCCTTTAACCGGCAATGGCGCAATCTTTTCATAAAGAAGGTCGGTACGCCCAAGACTTGGAAAGTTCATGTAATCTCGCCTATTGTGATATCTTCCTCCTGGAATTATACTGTCCTTATCATCTATATGCATTCGCTCAAGCAAAAAGTTTAAGGTAGATTCATCTATGGTTTTGTCATAAACAAAACGCACAGGATCTCCAATTTGCCTATCCTTTACACTTTCTGAAATCTTATGTATAAAACTCTTACTAAGGTCACTGTCAAAATCCAATTCACCGTCCCTTGTAATCTTGATCATGTGTGCAGAAATACTATCGTAGGTAAAAATGTTGAAGATATCGTCTAAACAATACCTAAGAACATCGTCTACCATTATAATGTACTCCGATCCATTTTTACTTGGTAAAACAATAAAGCGGTCCATGGTCTTCGAAATCTCAATCAAGGCAAACCTAGGTTTGGCATCGGCTTTTTCCATTCGTACAACTAAGTAAGCGGCACTGTCCTTTAGCTCAGGGACATTAACATCTTCATTTAGCATAATAACCACCAATGCTTGACTAAGCTCTTGATAGAAATATTTCTTTATAAAATCGTGTTGGGTCTTATCAATTTCAGATTCATTGATTCTATAGATATTTTCCTCGCGAAGCTTCTTGTCTAAATCATCAAGAATTTCAAGACTTTCTGTTTGCTGATTAATAACGATCTTGGTTATTTCTTCCAGTAATTCTCCTGCCCTAATTCCCCCAAGCTCACTCTTACCTCCTTTTCCCGCTTGATAAATTCGCTTCACGGTAGCATAGCGCACTTTAAAAAATTCGTCTAGATTGTTAGAAAATATTCCTAGAAACCGGAGTCGCTCTATTAAGGGAACGTTTTCATCGGCAGCCTCCTGTAAAACCCTTGCATTAAACTGCAACCAACTCAACTCTCTATTTATATAGCTGTTTTTTTGTTTTACCATTAACGCAATGCCTTAGGGATTATAATTTGTTTTGTGGTGCCGTTCTTAATATCTATCCACTCATTGATATCAAATTCAATCTCAACTAAGCCACTGGTAGGTAGATTATCAATATACTTATTACCAAAACTGTTCGTAAGACTCGTTAGAGCATGGTTATGGCCAAAAATCATTACAGATGATAAGGAATTAGGTAGGTCTTTTAGAAATGTAATAACATTTTGTCCTCCAAAATCATAGAGATTCTCTATAATTTGAGCTTCAGAAAAAGGTATATTCAATGTCTTTAAGAAAATTCCACAGGTGTCTCGCGCTCTTTTAGCCGGACTTGAATAAATCTTGTCAGGAATTTCCGAAATTTCACTAAAAGCTCTGGCTACTAAGGCAGCATCATTCTTACCCCTTGATTTTAAAGGTCTCTCTTTATCTGATACATCATAATTCCATGATGATTTTCCGTGCCTCATGAGCACTAATTTTTTCATATTATATCGATTAAATGCATTTTTTTTCGACAAAATGTTGCATAATTCCGTTTTAACGAGTATTTTGCCGCTTCAACTCAATTGTTTGTTTATGATATTAGTTATAAGTTCATTTGTTCAGTAAAATTAATGTAAATGACCCCAAATCAAAAATATATTAATTAATCCTTTTACACTGGTATATTCTACCATTGTTCTTCCCTCAAAAACAATTAGAATAAAATCGAACTCAAAAAAGTTCGAAATTTTCTATGAAATAACAATTAAATCGCTTAGGCGATAGATAAATTTTAGACTTTAAATTAAAACTATGAAATTAATTCCTGCCATAGTAATGTTCTGGCTCTTTGCAGCAAGTACTGCAATTGCCCAGCAATCCCTGATTCTAAAAATAAAGGAAGGCTCTGATCAACCTAACTATAAAACAGAACATCTCTACTTATTGGAGATTAAAAACACAACACGCTCTAATGCAAGTTTCACTATTAAAACTTCGAATGTGACGTGTGAAGAATTTAAAAGGAATCAGCAAATTGAGCTAAGTCATTCTACGCTCAATAAAGATTCCAGACGCCAATTTTCCAACTACAACTTAAGGCCTAACGAGTCATTTGAATTTTACGTAAAACTCACGCGACCTTTAAATGCTGCCAAAAATAGTTGGAATTGCACTGAAGTAATAGCGCTAGATGATAATGGAAAACCCATTAGCAACACAATAACTATTACCTCATTGGTGCCAGATTCTAAGGATCAGCATTAATTTATCTTAACTACAGTCAATCAAACCTTCGGGTGTATGAAAACAATACTACGCAAGTCCCAAATCAAAAACATACTCTTACTACTTGTTATTTTATCGAGTAGCTTATTACAAGCACAAGTGCAAGAGACCTTCGCCCCTCGTTTCAATCAAACGGTAAAGGGTGATTTTACAATGATAGCAAACAACATGCTATCCCGATCTGCTACGGGAGATTACAACGGTAGCGACGGTAATCATGATTTTACGGATAATGTCTATGTAGATATAGACGGAAACACAGGCATTGGTGCTACAACATTCAATTCCAGTAATGCTATTTTTAACAATCCAGAGCCATCCTTGGCTTGTTTATCAATTAAAAAAGCCTACCTATATTGGGCTGCTGCAGACAAAGAACCTACAAGTGATTTAAATTCTGAAAATCAACCAGACTGGAATTTTAACGATGTTAAGTTAATGCTTCCTGGCGAAACTAATTATACGACCTACACGGCAGATGAAGTAATTTTCAGAGGACGGGATACCCATTTCAGTAACGACCCATATATATGTATTAAAGATATTACTAATCAGGTTACCGCTTTAGGCAGTCCTTACGGTATGTATCAAGTGGCTAACGTAGAAGCCAAAACGGGAAGTTTAATTGCCCATCCAAATGGAAATACAGGAACCTCTGGTGGTTGGCAAATAGTTTTTGTTTATGAAAGTCCACTGATGCCATCTAAAAACATTAGTCTTTTCGATGGATATGCGCATGTAACAAGTTCTATTAATGACTTTGATATTAATTTTAGCGGTTTTCAGACCATACCACTAGGACCTGTTAATACTAAGGTGATGATTGGATCCTTAGAAGGCGACCGCGATTTAAGTGGAGACCGTCTCCAAATCAGGAATGTTGTTGGAAATTTTGTCGATATTAGTGCTCCTCAAAGAGCGTCCTCAAATTTCTTTAATAGTCGAATAACTGTTGGAGCTTCTAACTTTATTGATAGAAGTCCTGCTAGTTTAAATACTTTAGGATTTGATGCGGCAATTTTCGATTTGGACAATGGAGGCGCCTTTAACACCATTATAGGAAACAACCAAACGTCTGCTACGCTACGACTAACTTCTAATCAAGAAACCTACGGCCTTTACCTTTTAGGATTATCTGTAGATGTTTGGGCTCCAGATTTGAATCCAATCGAAATGTTCCTGAGCTCAGGAAACAATCCAGCAAATCCAGGAGATGCTTTAGGATACAGCTTCAGTATTGAAAATAACGGAAATGACAATGCCGTTAATCTTCAAATTTCAGCTATTCTACCACCACAGGTAGAATTTAATGGAGCAGACAATTTACCAGCAGGTGTGACCTTTACATATGACCCTCTAACGAGGGAATTAGTTTTTCTTGTTAATGATGGTTTGGTTAATGTAGGAAGCCCAGAATTAAATGTCGATTTCGAAATATTTGTTAAGGACGAATGCTATTTCCTTGAAGACAATTGTGACCTATCTATAGAATTACAATTCGAAGCTACCTATAATGGTATCCTTAACCCAAACCAACAAAGCACGCTAAGTTCTGCAAATCTTGATGAGTGTCAAGTTGGTATTCAAGACCCGACAATTATTAATGTGAATCAACCAGGTGCTGCCTTATGGGCTAATCCTGCCAACGATCTTGACAGAACTATCAATTGCGATGATACTGACGGCCTAAATGCCGCTCAAGCACTGGAACCTACAACTGATAAATGTAATTTTACCTTAACCAAAACATCAGGCAGTTTCGTGGCCGACCCAAGTTGTCCTAACACTGGTACATACACAAATACTTGGACGTTTACGGATGCTTGTGGAAGAACAAGCCCTCCTTATGTCCAGGTCATAACCATTGCAGACCCTGATGGACCAACATTTAATGAAACATTACCAGTAGACGTCACAGTTGAATGTGACGATATTCCAGATGCTCCTACCCTAACGGCTTCTACAAGCTGCGGAACTGTGACAGTTGATTACAATGAAGTTAGAACAGACGGAAGCTGTGATTCAGAATATACCTTAACAAGAACATGGACTGCAACAGATAATTGTGGTGTTGAAACTATACATACACAGACCATTACCGTAGAGGATAGCACTGCGCCCACCTTTGTTGAGGCACTGCCCGCAGATGCAACCTTGGAGTGCGACAACGTGCCCGCTGCCGATACACTGACCGCAACCGACAACTGCGATGCCTCGGTGTCCGTCGTCTTCAACGAAGTAAGGACCGACGGCGCCTGTGATTCCGAGTACACGCTCGAGCGCACATGGACCGTGACCGACTGTGCAGGGAACTCTACATCACATTCACAAACGATCACCGTTCAGGATACCGTGGGACCAACTTTCAACGAGGCCTTGCCAACTGACATTACTGTCGAGTGCGATGCCGTGCCCACTGCCGAGACCTTGACGGCTTCCGATAACTGTGGTACAGCTACGGTAACTTTCAACGAGACCACGGCTGCTGGTGCCTGTGACAACGAATACACATTGACACGTACTTGGACCGCTACCGATGCCTGTGGCAACGAGGCCGTCCATTCACAAACGATCACCGTTCAGGATACCGTGGGACCAACTTTCAACGAGGCCTTGCCAACTGACATTACTGTCGAGTGCGATGCCGTGCCCACTGCCGAGACCTTGACGGCTTCCGATAACTGTGGTACAGCTACGGTAACTTTCAACGAGACCACGGCTGCTGGTGCCTGTGACAACGAATACACATTGACACGTACCTGGACCGCTACCGATGCCTGTGGCAACGAGGCCGTCCATTCACAGACCATTACCGTGGTCGATACCACGGCGCCTACCATTAGCGTGCCTGCCGATGTCACCATAGAGTGTACCGAGGACGAGTCCTCTGCCAATACC
>CAZGDG010000096.1:0-10168 GCA_964524415.1 uncultured Flavobacteriaceae bacterium | reverse complement strand
GTGGATTGCCATCTCCATCTTCATAGGATGCACCAGGCAGATATCTGTAGTCTACGCGAAAAGCCTCTGGTCTTGCCGCAAAAGGGGTTCCGAAATCAATGTTAGACCTTGGGTCCGAAACACTAGGAAAGTCTTCCGTAAACTTACCTGTAAATAGCGTTGCAGCAGCCATACGAACTAGCAGTGGTGCCTGTACACTTGTTAATCGTGCTGCGAAATCGCCATTCCCCAGATCTTCTGGATTGGCATTGGCATCACCAGCAATACTAACCGCTCTATTTGCTGTGCCCCATACCGTATTATCTGCACTTTCTCCAGGCTGCTGATAGTCTGCAACCGTATACCACAAATCGAAATCACTGTTAGGTAACTGCGGATTGGGCAAGGCGGCTACCGCTGTTACGGTCCATTCGGCCTGAGAATTATCTTCAGCTGTTACGGTGTAAAGCACCGGTTCTGAAAAATTCTGTACCTCATCCATTGAGGGTGAAATGGATGCCAGATTGGAAATTTCCAGAATGGAAGGACTAATACTGGTGAGATCGGCACCTTCGCTCATAGGAATGGTTATAGTGCGTTCTTCTGAATTTATCGTGGACACACCTGCCTGACCTGGTAGTTGAAAAGCCTTTATTTCCTTGAAATTTGAGAGGCCAAAAAAGTCGTCCTTAATACAGGATACTGTAAGGAGCATACTCATGACTGTAAGACCTATTGATATTTTTTTTAATTTCATTTACTTCTTTATTATTAGTTTAATCTATTTATTTGCTCTTTATAGATAAAAGGCCACTCCCAGATTTAACTGTAAAATGTTGAGTCGTAGATCAATACTAGTAGATTCAACACGTTCCTTATTGCCCTCATCATTGTTAAGCACACTCTCATCAATACGCGTAGTTAACCCTGCAGCACCTACGGTTACCTCAAAGGCCCAGTTTTTATTAAAAAACAATAACAAGCCAGGATTGACACCCAATGTAAACTCTAAGAAATCGCCCTCAATGCGATCTATCTCGTTGGGATAAAACACACGTTCTAAGGATTCACCTACGGTAATGCCCAATTCTGTTTGAATGATCACTTGCAAACGTCCCTTACCAAGAGGGATATAATTACGCATATTGGGAACAATGGAAAATCCCTGTTCTAAACGTTTTGAAGTCACCTCTTCATCGTTTTCATCGAGAAAGGTAATTTCTTCCTTTAGTCTTCCATAACCACCTGCAACTCCGAGTGTCATATTGTCTTTTATTGCATAACCAGCATTAGCTATTATACGGTAATCGTACTTATTCTGATTAATAACCTGTCTCAGCAATTGGTCTTCATTTTCGGCTTTTCGCTGGTCCAGGGAGAATGTAAGTGAATAATAAAAACGTCCCTTTTTAATGGTAAAGTCTTCTTCGCTATCGTCAAACATCTGCGCTTGGATTTGCGAACAAATCAAAGCGCAGCATACTAAAAATAAGTGTTTTATGTTATTCATTTAAATATATTAAGTTGGAATAAAGAGGTTGATTAATCTAAGGTTTGTACGCCACCGCCATTGACAAACAGTACCTGACCGCTAACCCATTCTGATACAGGAGCAGCGAAGTAAAGTATGGCACCAGAGATATCTTCCACTTCACCTAAACGTTTAATAGGAGTCCCTGCCAACATTTTCTCTTCTATCTCTGGAGTAAGTACACTAGCAAGTGCCGCCGTTTTTGTGGCACCAGGTCCCACACAATTTACGCGGATCCCATAAGGCCCATAGTCGTGTGCTAGATTGGCCGACATATGATTCATGGCTGCTTTAGAGGAGGCATATGCACTCATATTTGGACTTTTATTGATAGAACCCATAGACGTAATGTTGATGATTGAACCATAACCCGCCTTTTGCATTTCTGGGGCACACAATTGACTTAGTCGCCAAGCACTGAAGAGGTTTAATTCAAAAACCCATTTAAAGCGATCAACGTCTATTTTAAACGGATTCTCTCTTCCACCGCCGCCGCCACCGGCATTATTCACTAAGATTTCAATGCTGCCAAAGGTGTCTTTTGCAACATTAACAACGTTTTGTAGATCTTCGTCTTTTGTAACATTGCAAGGGACGGCTACTGCTTTTCCACCATTTTTGTTGATTTGGTCCGCTACTTTTTGAGCGTCTTCCTCTTTTAAATCGGATACCACAACATTGGCCCCGAACGCTGAGAGCATTTCACAAGAACTTTTGCCGATACCATTACCACCACCAGTAACGATTGCGGTCTTACCTTTTAAATCAAATAACTTTTCAGTCATAATACTACTATATTTACTTGGTTAATTTTGCTTTTATTGTTTCTTTTGCATTAGCAAAAGCAGGTTATTTTAATGTTAAAATTGCTTTAAGTTATCCTTAACGAATAGTAAGAATTTGTCTTAGGGAAGAAGAGGGATATTAAAAGTAAAATTTTTTTTTCAAAACAAACAAACTTTTTGTTTTTTTATGGCTAAGGCTCAAAATTCTAAAGAATATATCATTCAGGAGTGTACACGAGTTATGAACATTGAGGGTGTTAATCTTACACTCAATCAATTAGCCAATCGATTAGGAATAAGCAGAGGACGGATTAATCATTACTTTAGGACTAAGGATGCCCTATTTATTGCAATTGCCCAAGCGTATGAGCAAAAATTGATAACAATCAATGAAGAATTTGATTTAAAACATAAAGATTTTTCTTTTCATACCTTGGAAAAAAGGTATGCCATTATTATGGACCATCAGTTTGATTACAGATGCGCTATTACTTACATTGTGAGTTCTGGCCATGATGACCCAGACTTGAGTAAACATATTTCAGAAACCTATAAAGGAAACAAGGAAAAATTAGTCCAGCTTCTCAGTGCAATGGTGCATCTAGACATGTTGACCAAGGACATTTTGGAAAAGGACAATTTAGAAACATTTATTTTTGATTTTATAAACATCTTTACAAATTGGGTTCTGCACTATAATTTATATGACCGAGAGTTACCCTACGAACAGGTAAAAGCTATTTACCTTAAAGCTATAATGGAAAAGTTTGAGGTGTACAAAAATAAAAACCAGTCACAAAAAAAGGCTAAGGATTCATAAAAGTAGTTTTTCGGTAAATACCACTACACCAATTTAGATTTAATTAAAGCCTCTATATCACAAGTATCTTGATGAACTTTTTATCCAAGATAATAGTTTAAGAACTACCAATAACTTTAGGATATCAAATACATAACTCCAAAGGTGTTCTAGGAATTACCATAACTAATTTCATGGTTTTCATCAATTTCAAGACTGAACGAAATATGACGCAAAGTAAATTATTATCTCCACAATCGTGCCAGTGCTTTTAATGGTAAGTTTTGATGCCAATCTAAAAGGGCAAGCGTATCTTAAGGGCGCCACCAAGCGTAACATTAGTTTTTAGACTTATGCTGATACCATTACCTAAGATAGAGATGTACTCTTTTCGGCTCAAGATGTTCGCTCTCCCCTAGCTAGCAAAACAATTGTATTAAAAAATTTATAAAAATTTAATGATTTTTTAAAATAGGTGTGTTTTCAGACCTAAGCCGTTTACCTTAAACTTCCTTCCCTTTCATCATTTTATTCCAATAGAGATAAGGCAAGCCATATTTCTTTAGCATCCACAAGCGCCAGTGTTCCTTTTCACTATTGAAGACCAACATCTGCTTAAGTTTTGGGTCTGGGATAAAATTATTCTCATAGTCAAATTCGGCTAAAATCATTTTGCCATAGGCTGTGACCAAAGGACAGGAAGAATAGCCATTATAAGATTTGTCGCCCTTTTTGCCATGAGCTATGAGCTGCAAGATATTATCTGAAACCACAGGAACCTGTTTACGTATAGCCGCTCCTGTTTTAGCGGTTGGCAGCGCTGCAACATCACCCAAACCAAAGATATTGGGGTACTTATTATGTTGTAGGGTATGTTTATCTACATCTAACCAGCCTGCTTCATTGACCAAAACGGAGTCCTTTACAAACTTGGGAGCGGTTTGAGGCGGTGCAAGGTGCAGCATATCAAAAGGCATTTCTATTATGGATTCACCAGACATAACCTCACGCAATTCGTTATCTTCATTGATAACACATTTATTCTCACCTGTACCTACCCCTTTAAAAGTTACGATTTGGTTTTCGGCATCAATTTTAATGGGTGCATAAAAGGGTTTGAAGTGAATGCCATACCTACTGACTACTTGCATTAAACTTTCGCGAATTTCCTTAACACCAAAAATAACGGAGCCTGGCGTCGCAAAAACTATATTGGTCTTGTCTTTAAGACCATGCTTTTTAAAATAATCTGCAGCTAGGTAAGCAATTTTTTGCGGTGCACCACCACATTTAATAGGTGTTGTTGGTTGCGTGAACACCGCATTGCCGCCCTTAAAATTTCTAAGGACTTCCCACGTATGTTTGGGATCCGTGTAATTACTGCAAACAACACCTTTGCCAAGCGACTCTGTAAGTCCTTCGATTAAAGAGGTATCCATGACCAAACCAGGTGATACAATAAGATAATCGTAAGTGATGTTCCCGCTCTCCTTAGTGGCTACAGCATTCCCCTCAGGGTCAAAACCCGTGGCGTAATCTTTTATCCAATCCACTTCTTTAGGCATCACCGAGGCCATTGGCTTTTTGGTCTTTTCAAAATCATAAGTCCCTGCACCAACCAAGGTCCAAGCGGGTTGATAATAATGCCACTCCGCTGGTTCTATGATGGCAATATCCAAAGTCTTATCCTTGTCCAAAAGATTAGCAGCCGTCATAATGCCACCCGAGCCTCCACCGATGACTAAGATTTGATAATGTGATTTCATACGTGATTAAATTGATTGTTAGTTTTTATGCTTTATAAGTTACGGGCTACGGATTCATTTGATGTAACAAAAGTTACATTAAGGACTTGTTTCGATGTCTTTAGTATTACTCTTAGCGGTAACTATTAATACCACCTTTTAAATCATAAATCTCTTTAAAGCCCATGACTTCAAGTTTCTTTGCCGTCTGCCTGCTGCGATTGCCACTACGGCAGTACACGTAGATTGGTTCATTTTTATTGAGCTTGTTAAATTCAACATTGAATTTACCTGAATAAAAGTCTATGTTCTTGGCTTTACCGATGTGTCCACTTTTATATTCAGATGGTGTTCTTACATCAATAAGCTGAACGTTCTTCTGGTTGATTTTTTCTTTGAATTCTGAAGCTGATATGCGTTGTATTGCTGAGTCTTTTGATTGTTTAGAGCCAAATAGGAATGAAAAAATTGACATAATAATTAAAATTAGTTATTCTTGTTCTGCTTTGATTGGTACTTATGTTAATGGTGTAAAAAAGCATGCATCACAATGAATGTAATACATGCTCTTTCCCATTAAACCAATACCTTACTTTAATGTTGATGGACAAACGTAATCTGTTCTAGGTATATCCGTTTGTTTTATAGCCTTGTAGCCTCCTGCGACATCCACCAAATTGTGTATGCCTCTACTTTTTAGTATGGAAGCTGCGATAACAGAACGATAACCGCCTGCACAATGAAGGTAAAATGTTTTGTCTTCTGGAAACTCTCCAAGATAACTGTTAAGGTAGTCGAGTTGCGTATTTTTCGCACCATCGACATGCTCCGCTGTAAACTCTCCTTCTCGTCTAACATCAAAAATATAATCCTTATTGGCTTCATAGAGTTTTGAAAACTCTTCAGCAGATATGGAGTTAAGGGTGTCAATTTCCATTCCTGCCTCTTTCCAAGCCTTAAAGCCACCATCGAGATATCCAATGACATTATCAAAACCTACACGAGACAGTCTTGTTACTACTTCTTCTTCAAGACCTTCTGGTGCCACCAATAATATGGGCTGCGTCACATCTACAATCAAAGCTCCAACCCAAGGTGCAAAATTACCGTCGATCCCTATAAATATAGATCGCGGAATGTGACCTTTTACAAATTCTGACTCCTTACGTACATCTAGGACTATCGCTTCAGTTTCATTAGCAGCAGCTTCAAAGGCCTTAGGCGACAAGGCATTATGGGCTTTACTCAAAACTTTATCAAAACTTTCATAACCTTTGATATTCATCATAACATTTTGAGGGAAATAGCCAGGTGGTTCTGTTAATCCTTCCAATACAGCCTCAATAAATTCTTCTTTGGTCATGTCGGCACGAAGGGCATAATTGGTTTTTTTCTGATTACCCAGTGTGTCCGTGGTCTCCTTGCTCATGTTTTTACCACAAGCGGAACCAGCACCATGGTTTGGGTACACGATTAAATCGTCACTTAATGGCATAATCTTATTTCGTAATGAATCGTATAGATGTGATGCCAACTTTTCTTGGGTCAATTCGGCAACAACTTTTTGCGCTAGATCTGGCCTACCAACATCACCAATAAATAAGGTGTCTCCAGTAATGATACCATGCTCCTTTCCATTTTCGTCTATAAGTAAATAGGTCGTACTTTCCATGGTATGCCCTGGTGTGTGGATGACTTTAATCTTGTAATCTCCAACTTCAAAAATTTGACCATCCTCAGCTACTATAGCTTCATAATTAGGCTTTGCCGTTGGACCGAATACGATTTGTGCTCCGGTTTTTTCCTTTAGATCCAAATGTCCTGAGACAAAATCGGCATGGAAGTGTGTTTCAAAAATATATTTGATTTTTGCGTTATCCTTTTTAGCTCTGTCTATATAAGGCTGGACTTCGCGAAGCGGATCAAAAATTGCGACTTCGCCATTACTTTCCAGATAGTAGGCCGCATGGGCCAAACATCCGGTATAAATTTGTTCGATTTTCATTGTTATAGTAATTAATATTAGTTTAATGCAGTTTGAATATAAGGCGTGTTGCTGAAAACGGTTGTAACATTGGTTACATAGTCAATTCTTTGTAAATGATGTAAATACCCATAAGAAGCACAAACCATCCAAAGCCTTTTTTCAGTTTCTTGCCCTCAATAAAGTTAGACAAATAAATGCCAATAAATATTCCTACAACCGATAATCCAGTGAAGATCAATAAAAATGTCCAATCAATGTCTAAATTTTGAACATCCCCTAAAAATCCGATGAGCGATTTAATGGCGATTATCAAGAGTGAGGTCGCCACAGCCTTTTTCATGGGTAGCTTGGCCAGCAAGACGAGAGCGGGAATAATTAAAAATCCTCCTCCTGCACCTACGATACCAGTGATAAGGCCCACTAAAACACCTTCAACTATGATCAAGGGATAATTATAGGATACTTCAGTTTCTTCGCCATTATCTTCCCGTTTATTCCTTATCATGGAAACTGACGCCACAAGCATCACTAAAGCAAAAAACAACATAATGGCAATATTGTTGGTTACGTCAAAATCTCCAACGCTAAAAATAACATCTGGTATGGCTGGGACTAAATATTTACGGGCTATGTAAACAGCGATAAAAGCCGGAATGGCAAAAACAATGGCTGTTCTAAAATCCACCAATCCCTTTTGAATATTACGCAAAGCCCCAACTAATGAAGAAACACCGACCACAAATAAGGAATAGGCCGTAGCCGTAACTGGGTTAATAAATAGCAAATAGACTAGTATAGGAACGGTAAGTATGGAACCGCCTCCACCGATCAATCCCAAAACCACACCTATAAGCAAGGCGCCAACATATCCCAAAATTTGATTTATATCCATGATGTATTGATTAGTTAGGGGTTAAAGCTAATTAATGCCTTTTGCCCAAAAGGTAACAAATGTTACGATTTGAATATATTTTCAAAAGCAGAAATTTTGGGAACTCTTAAATTACAATTTTAGTATGATGCCAAGATAACCAATAACTTAGAACGAGTTAACAAACGTTTTGTAGAAAAAAAATGATTAAGGTAAAAAAATTAAGTAGTTTCATCTCCTAAATTATGTAAATGGAAAATAAGACCAAAACCATAATGTTATTAGGAGGCACGAAAGGTGTTGGATTAGAAATTCTAAAGGCCTGCCTTAGCAAGGGCTACAACGTAGCTTTTTGTGGGAGAAACAGGTCTGAAGGCTTACAGATTATAGAAACCCTTGATGCTGAGAACGACTTGTATTTTCATGAGTTGGACCTCAACGCTTCGGTGGGTGTTAAAGATTACCATGATGCCACTCTTAATAAGTTTGGAACGGTAGATGCCTTAATTTTGTATGCCGGCATAACTCCTTTTTCCTCCATATTGGACATTGATGAAGCGGTTTACGACAGCGTGTTTAATATTAATCTTAAAGCGCCTTTCTTCTTATTGAAACATGTGTTAAAAACAATGATACAACAGAAGTCTGGATCCATTGTATTTTTTGGTTCGGCACATATGGAATGTGGCGAAGAAGACCGCACTGCATATGCCTTGACTAAAGGTGCCCTAAATCAACTCTCTACACATATTGCCAGACATTATTCCAAATATGGGATTCGGTCCAATTACCTCATCATGGGCTGG
This sequence comes from uncultured Flavobacteriaceae bacterium, assembly GCA_964524415.1. Lineage (GTDB taxonomy): Bacteria > Bacteroidota > Bacteroidia > Flavobacteriales > Flavobacteriaceae > Winogradskyella. The sequence continues at coordinate 1,665 of CAZGDG010000096.1, read as the reverse complement.
ACCAACACCGAGGGAGAAATTGCGTTGAGGGCAAAAAAAGGAATTTCGGAAGAGGAACTTAAATCGCAAGTTGAAGAAAGTATTCCAATGGGAAGAATGTTAAATACTACGGATCCAGTTCCGATGGTTATGCATTTAATATCTGATGATTCTTTGATGACTACAGGTTCCATAATTAGAATAACAGGAGGGCAATACATTTAACATATGAAGCCTAATTTAATATTCCATTCCAACGCCCAGCTGCTTGAAGGTCCTAGATTTGACGCCAAGCACAATCTCCTATACTTTGTTTCCATACTTGACCATTTGGTGTATTGTTACAATCCTGAAACACAGGAAATCCTGAGTATGAATCTAAAATCGCCTGCAAGCTGCCTCTATATAATTGATTTTAAATCTATAGTAGTGGCAACCCAAGGAGGTTTTTATGAAGTAGATTTCAACACCTTGGAAAGCCGCTTCAAATTCCAAATAGATATACCGGAGAAAGTGCGGTACAATGATGGCATCATGGACGCTAAGGGACGTTTCTTAATCGGAACCATGGGACATCCAGAAGTCGTACCCAATATCGGTACAGTTTACTCGTATCATCAGGACAACTATAAGGTATTAATTGAAAACACCACCATCTCCAATGGGCTAGCTTTTAGCGAAGACAGTAAGACCATGTACTTCATTGATACTCCAGTGAAAAAGGTAGCCAAATACCGCTATGATGTGGAGACTGGCGACGCCCACTTCGAGGATTACGTTATTAGCTTTGATGGCAGAGGTGAGCCCGATGGCATGTGCATGGATCCAAATGGCCTTTTATGGATTGCTGAATGGGGCGGATCTTGTGTTTCTGTTTGGGACCCTATGAGTGGTGAAAAAATAAAGCATTTGGAATTACCTTGTAAAAATGTAACATCGTGTTGCTTTGATGCAGACCATAATTTGTACGTTACTACTGCCAAGTCAGGAGAAAATGACGACTTTTACGGTGGTGGACTGTACTTTTTTAAATTGAACAAACAACAACTATGATATGGCCAAAATAAGCGTAATTGTACCTATATATAAAATTGAGCACTATCTCCCTCAGTGTATTCAAAGCATAATCCAACAATCCTTTGAAGATTTTGAATTGGTCTTGGTAAACGATGGCAGTCCCGATAAGTGCCCAGATATTTGTGATGACTATGCAAAAAGCGATAAGCGGATTAAGGTAGTTCACAAAAAAAACGGTGGACTGCTTTCCGCTAGAAAAGCTGGTTTAAAAGCCGCTAGCGGACAGTACATAGCGTTTGTTGACGGAGATGATTGGGTGGATAAATTCTATTTAGATATCTTGTACAATCTCGCTGAGGCCAACACCGCTGATCTAGTTGTCACCGGACATTTTAGGGAGTTTGACGGGAAGATAGAAACGATAAAGCCAAAGTATTCCACTATTTTAGAGCAAGAGGAAATAAAGAATGACTTACTTCCAAAGGTCATTTACAACGGAAACTTTTGCGAACATGAAATTTCAACCTATGTCTGGAACAAATTGTTCAAAAAGGAACTTCTAGAAAAGGTTCTTTATGATGTACCCAACGATATAATTATGGGAGAAGATGCCGCCATTACCTACTCATACATCACAAATTGCAAAAAACTAGTCATTAGCAGGCTTCC
>CAZGDG010000095.1:5598-10206 GCA_964524415.1 uncultured Flavobacteriaceae bacterium | reverse complement strand
TCATCGGCCTTTTCATAAGTTTTAGTTAGCGTGTCTCGTCGAGCTAATTCTACAGTTCCTTTTTCAAGGTCTTTTGGTCCTATGGCAATACGTAAAGGAACACCTTTCATCTCGTACTCAGCAAACTTCCATCCTGGTTTTTGAGTATCTCTATCATCAAATTTTACACTTATGCCTTTCGATTGTAAGGCTTTTTGAATAGCTTTTGCCTTTTCACTAACCTTGTTAAATTGCTCTTCATTTCGGTAAATAGGCACAATAACAACTTGATAAGGTGCAAGTTTTGGCGGTAAAACCAAACCATTATCGTCGCTATGAGACATGATAAGCGCGCCCATTAGACGCGTAGAAACACCCCAACTTGTAGCCCAAACATAGTCTAATTTACCTTCCTTATTGGCATATTTAACATCAAATGCTTTAGCAAAGTTTTGGCCTAAAAAATGGGATGTACCAGCTTGAAGTGCCTTACCATCCTGCATAAGCGCTTCGATGCAAAACGTTTCTTCGGCTCCTGCAAATCTTTCACTCTCCGATTTTTTACCTTTTATAACCGGCATAGCCATAAATTCTTCAGCAAATTGGGCATAAATAGTATTCATAAGCATTGCCTCTTCTAACGCTTCTTCTTTGGTTTCGTGTGCTGTATGCCCTTCTTGCCAAAGAAATTCTGCAGTTCTTAGAAAAAGCCTTGTTCGCATTTCCCAACGCATAACATTAGCCCATTGGTTTATTTTTATGGGTAAATCCCTGTAAGATTGTATCCAATTTTTGTACGTGCTCCATATGATAGCTTCGGAAGTTGGTCTAATAACCAATTCTTCTTCGAGTTTGGCATCCGGGTCTACTATAAGTTTTGTTTTGTCGTTTTCATCACTTTTTAGACGGTAATGTGTAACCACAGCACATTCTTTTGCAAACCCTTCTGCATTTTTCTCTTCTGCTTCAAACAAGTGTTTAGGCACCAATAAGGGAAAGTAAGCATTTTCATGTCCAGTAGCTTTAAACATGATATCCAGTTGTTGTTGCATTTTCTCCCAAATAGCATAACCGTAAGGTTTGATAACCATGCAACCGCGTACTGCAGAGTTTTCTGCTAATCCTGCTCTTACCACAAGCTCATTATACCATTTTGAGTAATTGTCAGCACGTTTAGTCAAGTGTTTAGACATATTTTGAATTTTGGCATAGATGTTGTATCTATGTATGTGAAATTTAAAGTTGCAAAACTAAGTATTTTAATAAAAATTTTAATCTCTAAAACCACAAGTTATGAAATCAAATTTTGACATAAAAAAATCAGTAAAATACATTGCTGGATTTGTGATGGTGGTTTTTGTGTCTTCATGTGCATCTACATATGATAATTCGAGTGTTCTAAACGATGGAATATACGCAAATGATACCAAAACTAACACACTTGCAGAACAAAGTGTAAACGAATCTTCTAAAGGCCTTTACTATCAGAATTATTTTTCTGAGCAAGATCAGTTAATTTCTCAGGCAATGAACCAGAATGAAGTATTTACAGACATTGATGGATATTCTTCTGCCGATGCAGATGTAGAAGAGGAAGAACTCTTAATGGATGAAAACGACATAGAGTACAGAAGTTTCGGTGGTTGGGGTACACAACCCACATCGGTTTCCATAAATGTAATTGACACCGGAATCTGGGGTCCAACCTGGGGTTGGGGTGGTTTTGGTTGGAACAATTTCTGGGGACCTGGCTGGGGCGGCTTCTACGATCCATTCTGGGGAACCGGTTGGGGCTGGAATGGTTTCTGGGGACCTGGCTGGGGCTGGAACGGCTTCTGGGGCGCCGGCTGGGGATGGAACGGCTTTTATGGTCCCGGCTGGGGCTGGGGCTGGAACAATTTCCACAACAACTCCTGGGCTTTCCATAACAATTACAGAGCAAATGCTAATATCTTAAACCGAGGACGATCTAACATGGCTTACAGCAGAGGCGATTCAAGATCTAATAGAAATGTAAATTCAAGGGTTTCTAATACTAATACTAGAAGTAGACTTAATGCTAATTCCAGATCAAGCAGACAATATGCATCATCGGATGGCAGACGTATTAGAAATTCCAGCAACATAAATGCAAGAACAAGAAGTACTCGATCTAGCAATGCCACAACAACACGAAGAACTTCACGCTCATCTTACTACAATCCTAGTTCATATAGAAATAGTAGTGTAAGAGGTAGTAGTTCCAGAGCTACAAGTAGAACATACAATTCGGGAAGATCAAGGTCTAGTTACAAGAGTCCTGGAAGAACTACACTATCAAGAGGCTCTACAAGAAGTAGTGGATCAAGATCCGTTGGCACCAGAAGCAGTAGCAGCAGGTCTTCAGGAACTAGATCATCTGGTAGCAGATCCTCAGGAAGAGGCGGAAGACGTTAAGCGAAAATAATTATATATACTATAAACTGCCTTTAGTTGTAGCCTGTACCAATAAGGCAGTTTTTTTTAATACAGTTAATCATGAAATTAAAATACCTTTTCATTGGTTTATTATTTATGGCATCTAGTATCCACGCACAAGATATTACAGATGCATTAAGGTTTGGAAGAGAAGATTTATTAGGTACTGCAAGATTTACTGGAATGGGTGGTGCGTTTAGCTCACTGGGCGGCGATATGTCTGCATTGAAATTAAATCCGGCCGGCTCTTCCGTTTTTTTAACAAATCATGTTTCAGGAACACTAAATTTAGGCATTAGAAACAACGACGTTAATTTTACCAACGGTTTTACAGAAGATAATGATTCTACTTTCGATTTAAATCAGGCTGGAGTCGTTATGGTTTATGCAGCTAATAATGAAAACGCAACTATTTCTAAATATTCTTACGGCATTTCCTACGAACAGGTCGCAAATTTTGATGATAGATTTTTAGCCGTTGGCGATAGTAACGAGTCTATCGATCAGTTTTTCTTGAACAGTGCTAATGGTATTCCTTTGGATTTCCTCGTACCATTTGATGGCGAGTCTATACCGGATTTGTATAATTTCTTAGGAGAAACTCAAGGAGTGGATGCGCAAAATGCGCTTTTGGGGTACCAATCTTTCATATTTGATGCTGTAGATCCGGATGATTTTAACAATACGGAATATGTATCCAACATAAATGCAGGTAACTTTCGAAATGATTATTTTATAAGAGAAGATGGTTATAACGGAAAGTTTATGTTTAATGGGAGTATAGAGCTTAAAAAACGCTTTTATTTTGGATTAAATTTAAACGCGCATTACTTTGAATATGAAAGGTTTACGTCTTACAGAGAAACCAATACAAATCCGAACAGCGATATTAATTTCATACGTTTTGAGAATAGGCTAAGAACTCGTGCCAATGCGTTTTCATTTCAATTAGGTACCATTGCTAAGATTACAAACCAGTTTAGAGCAGCCTTGTCCTATCAGTCGCCAACTTGGTATATCGTTACAGACGAAACTTCTCAAGCGGTAAGTACTAATAGTAATGAGTTTGGAAGCTCCGTGGTAGATCCTAATGTTATTAATATATTTCCAAATTATAATTTCAGAACACCACATAAGTGGGTTGCAGGTTTGTCTTATGTCTTTGGAAAAAGTGGTTTGATAAGCCTAGATTACAGTATTCAGGATTTTTCTAATTCAGAGTTTACGACAAACAATCCAAATTTTAATTTTGTGAATCAAGATATAGAACAAAATCTGGCACAAGTGACCAGTTTAAACCTTGGAGGAGAATATGTGTTTAAAAACTTTAAATTTCGAGGGGGTTATTTCTTGCAGGATTCACCCTATGAAAATGAAGATATACAAAGCAGTCTAGAAGGCTTTAGTTTAGGACTTGGTTACACAATTTACAACACAAGTATAGATTTATCTTACATGAGGGCTGGTCAAACTCGAAATGACTTGTTATTCGATACAGGTTTGTCTAACACGGCTGCAATAGATGCCAACATTACAAACGTATTTCTGACGGTAGCGATTAATTTTTAATCCTAACATTAGTCGTTTATAATAAGTTGTGATACCAATCTCTATTAAAACTCGTTAATTTGTTATGAAATGGGTTTTAATCATTGTTGTTCTTTTTGTTCAGAATAGCCTTAGTTCTCAAAATCTTTTATTAGAGTTAAAAGGCAATACGCAAAAAGAAGATTCTTTGCTTAAACCATATCAAGCGCAAAATCGTTTTAAAGATTTTTTGGAGTTGCAAGTGTTTTCTGAAGATGTATTAGAAAAACTACAGGGATTTGGCTATTACAATTTAAGATATCAAGAGCTAAGCGCTGTAAACGATTCTGTTTTTCAACTGAAAATAGACTTAAGAAAACGATACGGTTACGTTTTTATTAGAAATATTAAAGATTTAAAGGGAATACATCCCATTCAGGATTCGGTTATACAAACAGAAAACCTTCAACCTAGGCTTTACAAAATACTAAATGATTTATCCACTCAAGGTAAACCCTTTAGCCAAATACAACTTAAGGATGTTGAAATTACGGATAGCGATACCATTTCGGCAACAGTTGTGTTGGAAACATCTAAAAAGCGTATTATAGACAATATCATTGTTAGAGGTTATGACAATATCCC
>CAZGDG010000095.1:0-5498 GCA_964524415.1 uncultured Flavobacteriaceae bacterium | reverse complement strand
TTTAAGCTTAATTATAAGAATGATGGTAATCAGCAAGAAAAATTTACCTTAGGTCTTAGGTTGCCTTACATTTTAAACTCCAGATTTTCACTTGAAGGGCAATTAGACTTTTTTAGACAAGATTCAACTTTTTCCAATTCTAAACAAAACCTGAAAGTGGATTATCAAATTAATCGAAATATAAATACAGGTTTGCTCGTCGAGTTTGAAGAATCTTCTAATCTATTGTCCTCTGCTGATGAAAGGGAGGATATTGCAGATTTTACAAAAGACAAATATGGATTAAACTTCTATTTTCTAAACCCAAAACGTTTAAATCCTTTATTTCTTCCTAGTCAGTACCTGAATTTAGAATTAGGTTTTGCTAACAGGAATTCTAATCAAATGCTTCAGCGGCAAAAATTTGCAACCTTAAAAGGGCGATACATTGTGCAGATAGGTAAAAGACAATACCTGTACTCCGGACTGGAAGCTGCCTTCCTATCTTCTAACGAATACCTTACAAACGAATTGTATCGTTTTGGCGGGATAAATAATATAAGAGGATTTGCAGAAAATCGATTTTTTGCTCATATGTACGGAATACTCCAAACCGAGTACCGTTATGTGTTAGGGAGCAATTTATTTATCCATAGTGTTTTAGATTACGGATTATACGAAAATGCTGTCAACAATTTTGATGATTCTCTGTATAGCGTTGGAGTAGGCATTGGTTTACAGACTAATGCGGGTATATTAAGATTTATAGCAGCCAACGGTGGCAGCTCTTCACAAAACATAGAATTTAGAAATACGCAAATACACATTAAATTTATTACCATATTCTAACTATTATTTGGAATCTTTATCATATGGATATTTTTATTAAATGTTTTTAAATTTTATTTTGTTGATTAACATTTAATTTACATATTTGTTAAAGAATTTTAAATCTTTACTATGAAATCAATCACTAAACAAGCTACAATGCTCTTTATGGTGTTGTTTGTGCAGTTTGTATTTGCACAGCAAAAGACCATTTCTGGTGTTGTTTTAGATGAAACAGGGCAGCCCTTATTTGGAGCGTCCGTATTAGTTAAAGGTACCGAAAACGGTACAACAACAGACATGGATGGTGTCTATTCCATTAATGCAGAAGTTGGCGATATGCTGGTTTTTAGCTACATCGGTTACGACAATTTCGAAGCTGTAGTAGGAAGTTCTAGTACGATTAACGTCAGTATGGAAATTAATAACACCTTAGATGAGGTGATTGTTGTGGCTTATGGTACAACAACTAAAGAAGCATTTACAGGTTCTGCCAGTGTAGTAGGTTCGGAAGAGCTTTCTATAAGAAATGTAACGTCTCCAATTCAGGCTATTGAAGGTCGAGCTACAGGGATTCAGTTTACATCTCCTGCAGGTCCAGGCGCTTCACCTGGCATAGTCATTAGAGGTGTTGGAACATTAAATGGTGATACAGATCCTTTGTTTGTAGTAGATGGTGTTCCATTCGAAGGTTCGCTAAATACCATTAACCAGGAAGATATCGAGTCCTTTACAGTATTAAAAGATGCCGCTTCAACATCGCTTTATGGTGCTAGAGCAGCAAATGGTGTGGTTATTATCACAACCAAAAAAGGTAAAAAGGGAGCAATAAGAACAACTGCTTCTATGCAATCCGGTTTGGTAACTAATGCTGTACCTCTATATGACCAAGTTTCTCCGGGACAATATTATGAAGTGATGTGGGAAGCTTTAAGAAATTCGTCTGCAGGTGGTGGCGACCCGGCTTTTGCTTCTGCAAATATTTATAACCAATTAGGATACAATCCATTTAATGTGCCAAACGATCAGATTGTTGGATTAGATGGTCAATTAAATCCTGATGCACAAGTAATTTATAGCAGTTTAGATTGGTTTGACCTTTTACAGCAAACTGGTGTAAGACAAAATTATAACGTCAATGTATCTGGTGGAGGAGACAATCATAGTGTATTCTTTTCAGCATCTTACCTAGACGAAGAAAGTTACGTGGTAACTTCAGGTTTCGACAGATTTACAGCCAGACTTAATGCAGAGTTTGATGTAAGCGACAAACTAAAAATAGGCGGTAGCACCAATATTGCAATTACAGAGGCTAATGGACCTAGTTCAGCTGGTACAGGAAGTATCGTAAACCCTTTTAGCTTTGCGCAGAATATTGGTTCAATCTATCCTGTTTATGTGAATGACCTACAAGGAAATATTGTTAGAGACCTTGCCGGAAATCCGGTTTTCGATAATGGTGAGGGTTTTCCTGACTTTAATATAGGTTCTAGACCAGTAAACCAAGGTCGTCATGCTTTACAGGAATTATTACTTAATAACGAATTTGACCAAGATAATACTTTTGGTATCAGATTATTTGGAGAGTTAGATATTATAGACGGCTTAAAACTAAGAGTAAGTTATGGTAGAGATGTCAACGAATTGTTCGAAAGTGAATATGAAAATGAAGTAATTGGTGATGCGCAGCCGGTTGGTCGATTAAGCCAAACCAGAGCAAGACGAGATATAGAAAACTTTAACCAGATTCTTTTTTACAACAAAAGCTTTGGAAATCATAACCTCGATTTAACTTTAGGTCACGAAAGTTACGAAGAATTCTTTTCAGACCTAGACGGTTTAGCAACTACTCAAGCAGCTAATGGAATTTTCGAATTTGCTAACTTCTCTAACATTGTAGATTTAGATGGTGCTACTTTTGATAAAGCAATTGAAAGTTACTTTTCTAGAATAAACTATAACTACGACAATAAGTATTATTTGAGTGCTTCTGTTAGACGCGATGGTTCTTCAGTTTTTGCTGAAGATAACAGATGGGGTACTTTTTATTCTTTAGGTGGTTCATGGCGAGTAGATCAAGAAAGCTTTATGGAAGACGTAACTTGGTTGGACAAATTAAAATTAAGAGCATCTTGGGGTGAAGTAGGTAATGACGATTTATTAGATTTCTACCTGTCTCAGGCACGATTCTCTATAACATCTAACGCAGCAGACCCGGCAGTTATCTTTACGGATATAGGTAATGCCGCTCTACAATGGGAAACTATTGAAACATTTGACGTTGCTGCAGAGTTTTCATTATTCAACAACTTCTTAGATGGTTCTGTGGAGTATTACAAAAGAAATTCTACAGACCTATTATATAACTTACCTATTCCGGCAAGTAATGGTTTGAACATTGTGCCTGTAAATGCCGGAGATATGTTCAATTCCGGTTGGGAAGTTGCTTTAACAGCTCATCTATATAAGAAAAGAGATTTTCAATGGGATGTCACCTTGCAGGCTTCTACATTTAAAAATGAAATCACAAGTTTGCCTAATCCATTTATCAATGGGTCTAAACGTTGGGCTGAAGGCCGCTCGAGATTTGATTTCTTCTTGTTGAGAACTGCTGGAGTAGATCCACAAACAGGAGATCAACTTTTCTTTCAATACGAATTGGATGAAAATAACGAAAGTGTTCCAGTGTTTGACGAAAACGGAAATCACTTAACAACCAACGACTGGCAAGATACCGAAAGAGCTTACACAGGAGATTCTTCTATTCCAGATCTGTTAGGGTCTGTATTTAGCACCATTAGATATAAGAACTTTACATTCGACTTTTTAATTAACTATGGTGTTGGTGGTAAAGTATTAGATAATGCTTACGCCGGTATGATGTTAGGTAATAACTTTGGGCGTTCTGTGCATCCGGATATCCTTAACGCATGGAGACAGCCTGGTGATATTACAGATGTCCCTCGATTAGAAAATGGAAATCCAAACTTAGTGAGAACGCAATCAGACAGATTCTTAACAGACGCTTCATTTATTACGCTAAGAAACGTAAATTTGAGCTATAGCTTTAACGACAACATTACAGATGCCATTGGTGTAGATAACCTCATGCTATCTGTTACAGGTGAAAACTTATTTTTAGAAAGCGAGAGAAGAGGGCTTAATCCTCAGTATAACTTAGCAGGAACACCTTCTAGTAACGATTTTTCGCCACAACGAATTATTTCATTAGGATTAAATGTTTCATTTTAAAAAACATATTGATATGTCACATAAAATAAAAATACTATTAATGGTATTGTTACTAATACCAGCCTCTTCTTGTCAAGATGACTTTTTAGAGCGAACACCTACCGATGCTATAGCAGCAGCGGATGCACTAGCCAACGAGAACAATATGCAACTTGTTCTTAACGGAGTTCACAGAGGACTTTTTGCTCAATCACAAACTATTTTTCCAGGAGGAGATTCCGCTAGAGCAGGGAACCATTACTGGATTCCGCTAGGTGATAATTTAGCAGGCTATCTTATCCATACCGCTAATGCTAACAACTTAGGTTGGAGAGACGAGATGCAATGGAATTCTCATACGTTACAGACGTCTTTAACTACCGAATTACTTTGGTATCATAGATACAACATCATTCTGCATGCCAACTTGTTAATTAACGGTATAACTGAAGGAAGTTTTACAGAAACGCCGGAGCTTAACAGTATTTTAGGCCAAGCCTACACTTACAGAGCTTATGCTTATTTGTCGCTTGTACAGCATTATGCTAAAGGTTATCTTATTGGAAACCCAGACTCAGATCCTGGAGTACCTTTATTATTTTCTTCAGAATCTCCGTTTACTAGTGAGCCAAGATCTAGTGTACAGGTTATTTATGATCAGATAGGAAGTGACCTAGATGCGGCTATTGCAGCTTTTGAAAATGGTGCACCCAGACCTACCGGAGGTCCAGAAGCTAAATCGCAACTTAACATAAATGTAGCCCATGGTATAAAAGCAAGATGGGCACTATCTAAAGGCGATTGGCAAACAGCTGCTAGCGAAGCTGTACTGGCAAGAGATGGATTCCCGTTAATGGGTGAAGACGATTGGAAATCCGGCTTTAACACCAATGATCTTTCCGAAGTTATTTGGGGAAGTAACGTTATAGAAGCAGAAACGACGTTCTTTAGATCTTATTTTTATTTAGCTAGTAATACTTTTAACGGTAGTCAAATTAGAAATAATCCTAAAATTGCAGACAGAAGACTAGTTGATGCTATTCCAGAAACAGATTATAGAAGAGATGTGTTTTTGCCAGATGCACCTAACTCCAACACCTCTGCTGCAAATGGTGAAGGTGGATGGGCTAATAATACTAACCCACTTTATACTACAGAAGAAGAATTTGACCAGGCTATTGCAGATATCAAAGCAACTTATGGCCTTGTTTCAGGACATAATACACATCCATACATGCACTTTAAGCTGGCTCAGAAAAACCCTGGAACAATAGATCCGGATGATATCATATACATGAGATCAGCAGAAATGTACTTAATAGAAGCAGAAGCACATGCTATGTTAAACAATGTTTCAGAGGCTCAGGCAGCTCTTCAAGCTATTGCTGGCGAAAGAGATTCTGCTTTTAGTGCATCTAATTTTGGAAGCCAAGAAGCACTTATGGAACAAATTAAATTCC
>CAZGDG010000094.1:0-10255 GCA_964524415.1 uncultured Flavobacteriaceae bacterium | reverse complement strand
AGTTTACGATGTATTTTCGGGATATGCTCAAAAAAGGACACAGCTTCCTCAATGGTCATATTCAGTACGTCACTTATGGACTTGCCTTTATAGCGAATCTCTAAGGTTTCCCTATTAAAGCGCTTCCCTTGGCAGGTTTCACATTCCACATACACATCGGGTAAGAAGTTCATTTCTATAACGCGTACACCACCGCCTTGGCAGGTTTCGCAGCGCCCGCCTTTCACATTAAAACTAAAACGCCCTGGTTTGTAGCCTCTAATTTTGGCTTCCGGAATTTGAGCAAATAGCTTCCGTATTTCGTCAAAGGTCTTGGTATAGGTGGCCGGATTACTTCGTGGTGTGCGACCTATAGGTGCTTGGTTGATATCAATGACCTTATCGATATGCTCCAAACCTTCAATACTTTTGTAAGGCATGGGCTTTTTAACGGCATTAAAGAAATGCGCATTCAAAATAGGGTATAACGTCTCATTGATTAAAGTGGATTTCCCACTTCCCGAAACGCCTGTAACGCCAATCATCTGTCCCAAGGGAAAGGTGACATCCACATTTTTGAGATTATGGCCCGTACATCCTTTAAGCATTAAGGTCTTGCCATTGCCTTTACGTCGTTTTTTGGGCACTTCAATAGCCTTGGCACCGCTAAGATAATCTGCAGTTATGGTATGGTGGTCCAAAATAGCTTTTGGGCTGCCTTCACTAATGATTTGTCCGCCGTGTTTGCCGGCATGCGGACCAATATCTATCACATGGTCGGCACGTTCTATCATATCCTTGTCGTGTTCGACCACAATCACGGAGTTACCCACATCACGCAACGATTCCAAGGAATTAATCAGCTTTTCGTTATCGCGCTGGTGCAGACCTATACTGGGTTCATCCAAAATATAAAGCACACCCACCAACTGGGACCCTATTTGTGTGGCTAGCCGAATGCGTTGCGCTTCACCACCGGACAGGGATTTGGAACTTCGGTTTAAGGACAGATAGGTCAAGCCCACATCCAATAGAAACTGTACACGGCTTTTAATTTCCTTAAGGATTTCCTCTGCAATCTTAAGTTGGGTATCCGATAGGCGTTTGTGTAAGCTTTCAACCCAAGCTCCTAACTCTACGATATCCATGGTTACAAGATCGGCAATGCTCTTGCCGTCCACCTTAAAGTAAAGGGATTCCTTGCGCAAGCGAGACCCCTCGCATACCTCACAGGGTACCTTATCCATATACTCCTTGGCCCAACGGACTAGGGAACTGGAATTGGAGTTGTATTGGTTCTCTATAAAATTGGCAACACCTTCGAAATCGATTTTGTATTCACGCGTTACTCCAAGGAGTTTACTTTCCACCTTAAACTTATCCTTCCCACCATAGAGAATCATGTCCTTGGCCTCATTAGGAATGTCCTTCCAAGGGGTGCTCAAGGTAAAATCAAAACGCTGGGCAATGGTATCAAACTGTTTAAAGATCCAGCTCTTTTTTTCTGGGCCGTGCGGCGCCAGGGCACCAGCCTTTATGGAGAGCGTGTCATCGGGTACCAGTTTATTCTCGTTTACCACATAGAGTTCGCCAATGCCATTACAATTAGGGCAGGCCCCTTTGGGCGAGTTAAAGGAAAAATTATTGGGTTCTGGGTTAGGGTAGGAAATACCTGTGGTAGGGCACATCAAATTCCGACTAAAAAATCGTGGCGTTTGGCCTTCATGGTCTATCACCATAAGCACATCATCGCCATGGTACATGGCCGTTTGTATGGATTCCATAATGCGCTTTTTAATGGAATCGGTAGCATCTACCTTTAGGCGGTCAATGACAATCTCTATATCATGGGTTTTGTAACGGTCTAGGCGCATCCCTTTTTCCAGGTCTACAATGACACCATCGGTACGCACCTTAACAAAGCCTTGTTTGGCAATTTGCTCAAACAGTTCCCGATAATGCCCTTTACGCGAGCGGATGACGGGTGCTAGAATGGTGATGCGCTGCCCTTCATAAGTTTCCAATATAAGGTCCCTAATTTGTTCATCACTATAGCTTACCATTTTTTCGCCCGTTTCATAACTGTAGGCATCGGCAGCCCTAGCAAACAGGAGTCGCAGAAAATCATAGATTTCCGTAATGGTACCCACCGTAGAGCGTGGCGATTTGCTCGTGGTTTTTTGTTCTATGGCGATGACTGGGGAGAGGCCGTCGATCTTATCTACATCTGGGCGTTCCAAGCTGCCCAGAAACTGGCGCGCATAGGCCGAAAAGGTCTCGATGTAGCGGCGTTGACCTTCGGCATAAATGGTGTCAAAGGCTAGGGAAGATTTCCCACTGCCCGACAGTCCGGTAATCACGACCAGTTTTTCGCGTGGAATGGAAACATCTATGTTTTTTAAGTTATGGACCCGTGCCCCTTTTACCTCAATAGCATCATCGTATGTAGTCATAGCCTTGCAACGTCAATAGTTTAGATTAAGGGCTGTCCTATGAGGTTTTAGCCCTTGAAATTAGCCAAGTTGTAAAGGTACAATTTTAGTTGTTAAATTGGTGTGAAGGTTTGGGTCAGATTACCTATACTTGTAATACCAAACAAAATACAATAAGCACATGAAATTATTAGGCATAGGCTCACGCATCAATCATAAGGACTACGGCAAAGGCGTCGTTACCAACGTCACCTCTAAACATTATTGGGTCACCTTTATAGATAAGGGATTGGAAACCCTGGAACTAGATGATGACTTTGAAGTCATTGAAGCCGCAGAGGACGATGTAGATACGGTAAGCTTTTACGAAGTGGAAAAAAGCCTACGCGCTATTCTAAAGAAATGGTCGGATGTTTCCGAAGTAGTCTCCATTGCAGACAAATGGAAAGGCGGTAAACTTATCCTAGAACCTGGCGACATCAACTTACAAAGCAAGGAATTACCTATCGACACCTTTTTTCATAAGATTACCATGGTACGGGACCGCCTAAGGGTGATGGAGCAAAAAATCAATTCAAGCAAAAATTTGGATGAGCAGGAGAAAATAGACTTGCAACAATACATCACACGTAGTTACGGCAGTCTAACCAGCTTCAACGTCTTGTTCAAATTAAAAAGCCAACAATTCGTAGGGCAAAAAGGCTCTTAAAATGAGACGTGACTCTAAAAGGTATTGCATTGTCATTACGAGTGAGCAAAACGCTCGAAGGAATCTTAACCTTATCGGTTATAAGAACCGCATGCCACTAAGGCCTTAGGATGGACTCTTAAAAGCTAATGCCTTTAACCCCTTCCATTTCAATACCAAAAAACAATAGTTTATGAAAGGTAGGCAGTTGGGCACCGCTGTCTGTGGTCATCCAGTCTTCCCAGGTGGCTTCCAGACCGCCTATGGGTAAGATAGACACCCACATCTGAAAGCTATGCGGTTTACCCTTAGCATCCAAATGCCATAAATACGAATCGCCAGGCGTAGAGCCTCCTGAGGTATAGGTGACCAACAAGGCCTCTTGGCCCTCTTTGGTAGTGACAAGAGCGCGTTCGGTACCCGAATCAAAGACTTTATAGGGTCCCACCAACCAGAAGGAATCGTTGTTAAAATAGTCCAGTGCTTTGTTGATATAATCTGTTTTTTCTTCGCCGTTATAGGGTGTTTCTCCAGCAAATACACTGGAGTTGTCTGGATTGTTTAAATCGAGCACCACAGTCATTCTATCCCAAGACACTTCGCATTCCCCTTTGGTCTTATACCACTTATAGTGGTGCATGCCCTTAAAGGACCATTCGATATAGTCCGTATTAAGGTACGCCTCTTCATTTAAGGCGGTGAGCATGGTTTTGGCCAAGGCGTCTGCGCGTGCTCCCGTTTCCCCTTGAGGTAGATCTTCGTTATATTTAAAATAAACGAATCCGAAAAAGAGTAGGGAAGGCAGGGTAAGGAAAATAATAAGTCCGCCTATGATTTTTAGGATACGTCTGACGGTTGAGTGTTTAGACATAAGAGAATATCATGTTTTAGTCATTTTATCAGTGTGATTATTGAAGGGAACAACAAACCATTTTTGCCAGACAGCCGAGGTAAGACTTCTATTTTTTGGGTCGTTATGGCTTGAGCTGGCAAAAATAATGTCGTTGTTAACTGAAGGTATTAGTTGTCGTTGTTATATCCTTCCGGACGTTTCCATCGGATTGGAGGTGCGGGTTCTGGTTGTAATTGAAACTCGTTATTCTTTAAGAGTTTCATGGCCTCCTGTACACCGCGTTCTAATTGAGGGTCGTTTCCTTTGGAAGTCTCCTTAGGATGCTGAATCACTTCAATATCTGGTGCTACTCCTTCGCCTTCAACGGCCCATTCGCCATTAACATCAAAGAAACCGCCACGAGGCGCTACCATACGGCCACCATCAATAAAGCGCGGTGTATCCCAAGTACCGACCAAGCCGCCCCAAGTTCTTGTCCCAACGAGAGGTCCAATTTCTTTCATCTTAAACATATAGGGAAGTAAATCTCCACCGGAACCGGCGCGCTCATTGATGAGCATTACCTTTGGGCCCCAGATACCGGCCATGGGTGTGGTCCAAGGTCGGTTGTCATTTGCCTTACTGTTAAAGTAACCAAAGAGTTCACGCGACATGATGTCAATCATATAATCCGCGGCCGAGCCACCACCGTTGTTACGTTCATCGATAATGACACCTTTTTTGTCTTGTTGCGAAAAGTAGTACCTATTGAACGCTGTAAAACCACCACGACCTGTGTTTGGTACATAGACATAGGCCAATTTTCCGTTGGACAGCTCATCTACCTTACGGCGGTTGTCTTCTACCCAAGCGATGGTTCTAAGTCCACGTTCGTTGGAAACGGGCTTAACCAAGACCTCGCGCGCTCCAGACATTGAAGGCTTGTCATTCACCGTAATCGTAATCTCACGACCAGCCGTTTGCTCTAGCAATTGATACGGATTGGTACCTTCACTTAGGGGTTTCCCATTGATTTGTAGAATGTAATCGCCTTCATTGACAGCGATACCAGGTTTGGCCAAAGGTGCTTCTATATTGGGATTCCAACGTTCGCCATTATAGATTTTGGCGATTTGGTACTTGCCGTTTTTAAGTGCAAAGTCACAACCTAAAAGCCCTACTGGGACATAATCGACATCAGGGAAGTCGCCACCACTAACATAGGAATGGCCAATGGCCACCTCGCCGCTCATAATATCCACAATATAGTTGAGGTCTGTTCTGTGGCGTACATGGTCAACCCAGGGCGCGTACCATTCGTAAATGGTATCCCAAGGTGCCCCGTGCACATTATCCACATAAAGGAAGTCGCGCATGTAGCGCCAACCTTCTTTAAAGATTTGATGGGCTTCTGCCTTAGGGTCTAATTTAATCTTCGCGTTGACTTTTAGAACATCCTTACCGGGTTTGGGTGCACTGGCTGTACTGGTTAATACCCAGTTGCCGTTTTGTCTTAGTAGAATAGACTTTCGATCGTTAGAGGCCACCATTTCTGAAACGCCCTCTGCAAAATCAGAGGCTTTTTCTTTTTCCACATCATAGGAATGTACCTTTAATCCGCGTTGGTTTGGAACGTTCTCCGCGATAAATACGGTGTTTTTTGGTCCTTTTAATAGGGCCACATAATTCCTTGCGGGCAAGTCTAAGGCCACTGCACGGTCGTAAATACCGGCTTCAACAATAGTGACGGCATTGTCCTCTTTATCATCTTCTTTTTTGTCGTCGTCCTTTTTATCAGCCGCTTTGTTGTCGTCTACCTTTTCTAAATCGTTTTTGGGCAGATTAGGTGCCTCGTCTTCAGCATTTAGAACTATGGCGTAAAGGCTTCTTGTGATGTTGGAACCTGGGTCGTAAGAACTCATATCCAACCAACCCGATTGCAATCCGTAATTGGTGCTTGCAAGCGTGTAGAGGTATTTACCCGATTCATCCCACACAGGTGTAATGGCATCTGCAATGGGATCGGTAAGCTGCATGGTCTTCTTTGTATCGACGTTATAGGCATAAATGGCTTTAAAGTGGCTGGCCTGTTGTTTGGAATAGGCAATCCATTGGCTATCTGGCGACCACACTTTAAAACCCAAATGTTGTAATGGGTATCGGTATAAGCGAGATACTTACCGTCTGGTGACCAATCGGGTTGAAAGTAGAAGGTAGGCTCGGGTAGGGGAATTGCCTCAACCTCGGAGCCATCTTGATTGGCTATCATCAGTTGGTACTCACCACTTTTATCGGAGAACCAAGCGACCTTATCGCCCTTAGGTGACCAGATTGGTGCGCGATCGGCAACCCCTGGTGAGTTGGTAAGGTTCATCCATGTCCCATTGTCTTTGGGTATGGTAAATATTTCACCTCGGTATTCAAAAATGGCACGTTTCCCTGTAGGCGACACATTGGGATTGCTTAGGTTGTTTGCTGAAACATCATCCCATTTGGTACGGTAAAAATTAAGGTCGCCCTTAACGTCAATATTCAGCTGTCTTGAACTCGTTGTAGCTGGGTCATACAGGTGTAAATAGCCACCTTGTTCGTAAACTAATTTATCGGCACTGGCATCTAAGCTTTTGACGTCGAATTTTTTGTGAAAGGTGATTTGATTTTCTGCTTTGGTCTTAGGATCAAACGACCAGATGTTCATGGTATAGTCGCGTTCTGACATAAAATAAACCACGCCATTTAACCAAACAGGGTCTAGGTGCCGTTCTTTGGTAGGCTGTGAGGTTCGCGTAAGTTCTTTGGTCTTTAAGTTCACTACCCATATAGGCATGGCTTGTCCGCCACGGTAATTGCGCCATTCAGCATCCCAGCCCGTAATTGGCGTGTAAGCGAGGTGTTTTCCGTCCCTGGACATTTCGCCATAGGCTGCTCGGGGAACATCCAAGGCTTCTGGAAGGCCACCATCCAGACCAACTGTAAAAAACTTATTGGTCATGGTAGGTTGGCTCTCGCGACCCGAGCGAAATAAGACCTTGCCATCTGGTGTCCAACCCTGTACATAATCGCCAGTAGGATGATAAGTGAGGCGCTGCGGTTCGCCGCCTTCAGAATGCACCACAAAGACATCTACATTACCATCGTATTGGGCAGTAAATGCAATGTATTTACCATCATTGGAAAAATGCGGGTTTGATTCGTAGCCCTCATCACTCGTTAATCGAATGGCTGTGCCACCATTTACGGAAGCTTTCCATAAATCATTGGCATAGACAAAAACCACGGTATCATCGTGTAAGGTGGGTTGTCTCAATAATTGTGTTCCTTGGGAAAATCCAATACAGAATGTTAGACCTAAAAGTGCTGAAAAGAATCGCGTCATAATAACTAATTTTTAAATGTAATTTCGGTGTAGGTAGCTAAGGGCACTTAAAGATACAATATACCAAGTGTTCCATCTGTAAAATGGTTGAAAAAACTTTTAGAAACCACTAGCCGCATCATCGCCACGGTGGTCTGCACCTCCTTCCAAAGTGCCATCATCCCTGATGAGGATGGCATCTACTTTTCCGATTATGGGTGTGCGCTCAAAATTAATAGGATAACCTTTAGCTTTAAGTTGTTCTATAATCTTAGGGTCGAAGCCTTTGGGCTCCATACGGATTTCATCGGGTAGCCATTGGTGGTGGAAGCGTGGGGCATCGACTGCCTCTTGCATCGATAAACCGAACTCGTGCACATTGAGGATGGTTTGTAGCACCGAGGTAATTATGGTAGAACCGCCAGGAGTGCCCAAAACCATGTAGAGCTTAGACTCTTTTTCTACTATGGTAGGTGTCATGGAACTTAGCATCCGTTTTTCGGGTTGAATGCTGTTGGCTTCCGCACCGATGAGGCCATAGATATTGGGTTCTCCAGGTTTGCTGCTAAAATCATCCATTTCATTATTCAGAAAAAAACCAAGCTCATCGGCGTAAAGCTTAGAGCCATACGCACCATTGAGCGTTGTGGTCATGGCTAAGGCGTTGCCAAATTGGTCTACGATTGAAAAATGGGTGGTTTCATCGCTCTCGTAGGTTTCTATATTGCTATGGGAGATGTCTTCTGATGGTGTAGGGTGGTCAAACGTAAAGTTGGCCATTCGTTCTTTTAAATAGGCTTTGCTGGTAAGCTGTTTTGAGGGGATGTCTACAAAATCAGGATCGCCCAAGTAAAACGCTCGGTCTGCATAAGCCCTTTTTTCCGCCTCCACTACCACCTGTATGGTCTCTAAGGTATTGTGTCTGGTAGCCTTAAGGTCAAAGTCTTCAATCATTCCCATAATTTGTTGCAGAACGATGCCGCCAGACGATGGTGGAGACATGGAGGTTATCGTAAGGTCATCATAGGTGAAGGTCACAGGGTTTCGCCATTTGGCTTGATAGGCCTCAAGGTCTTCTTCAGTAATGAGTGCGCCATGGGTTTGTAAGAAGGCCACTAGCTTTTTGGCCGTTTCGCCCTTGTAGAAGTCTTCACTTCCATATTGGATGAGGCGCTCCAGCGTATTGGCAAGAGCTCTGTTTTTAATGGTGTCGCCAGGCTTGTACACTTTACTAAATAGGATGTCTTTTTTATTGACCTGTTTGAAAATGCTATCGTATTTGTTAAGCGATTCTGCTTGTAGTTTGGTGACGCGAAAGCCTCTTTTAGCCAGATGTACTACTGGCCTCAGGACCGTTTCAACATCTAGATTGCCAAATTTTTCATGGGCTTTAAAAATGCCTGCTACAGTTCCTGGAACTGCAATGGCATAACTGCCTAGGGTACTTTTGTTGGGTATGATGTCACCGTTGGCATTGAGATACATATCTTTTGAAGCCGTTAATGGCGCTTTTTCCCTAAAGTCTAGCGCTCCTTTTGTGCCATCTTCGAGACGATAGACGATAAAACCACCGCCACCGAGGTTGCCGGCATAAGGGTATGTTACTGCAAGTGCCATGGAGGTTGCCAGCATGGCATCAAAGGCATTACCGCCTTTTTTCATTAGGTCCACACCGATATCCGAAGCCTCTTGTCGTGCGCTTACCACCATGGCCTTGGTGGTGATTAGCCCCTCCTTTTTTACTGAAGATGCTGCTGTGGTTTCTGGACCTTGGCAACTATAAAAAAGTAAGGTTAAAATGATGCTATATACGACTCTCTTCATCTGATATTAAATTCTATTTCGAGTTTTTTACGTTTTTCTAAAGCAGCATGTTGTAATTCGTCAAAGAATGCAAAAAATTCATTTTCAAACTCTTGGTAAAACAAGGTTAGTTCCTTTACGGCTTTATCCATTTTGGATTTGTAGTTGGTTCTACGGTTCATGCCATTGAGCACGGACTGGATGCCTTCAATGGAGGCATAGTTTACCAACCAATTTCCTTCAATCATGTAAGGCGTAAGATGTTTGAATTTCGGTGGGAGTTCATCCCAATGTTTCTGAAGGCTGGCATAAAAGGCTTCTACAAAGTCTTCCAACGCCACTGTGCTGTACCTAGACCAATTTTTAGCTAAAAAGTGATCGTAAAAAATATCAATAATAACACCACTGTAGTGGCCATAAGGCTCGTGAAGACGTTTGGTGCTTTGTCTAAAAATAGGATGCGCATCTGTATAGGTGTCTATAAAGCGATGCAACAGAATTCCTGCCTGGATTTCTGATGGATAGTCTAGGTACTTTAGTCCTCTAATGCCATCCGCCACAAAGTTGCCTAGCGTTAGCAGTTCATGGTCACCCGAAAGATAGATATGGGCAAGGAAATTCATTCGTCGAATTTACAAATTCATAATAACAAAACAGTTAGAGATGGTTATATTTGCAAAAAATCAATATAGCATGACTTTAATAAAATCAATTTCTGGTATACGAGGAACAATAGGCGGCCAAATAGAGGAGAATTTAACACCAATTGACGTAGTTAAGTTTGCTTCTGCCTATGGAACATGGCTGAAGCAACAACGCCATAAGGAGCATTATAGAGTTGTGGTTGGTAGGGATGCTCGCATATCGGGAGAGATGATACAGAATCTTGTGATGCATACCTTGGTAGGACTAGGTATCCATGTTATTGATTTAGGTTTGTCCACAACGCCAACGGTAGAAGTCGCTGTGCCTATGGAGCATGCGGATGGTGGTATTATCTTAACGGCAAGTCATAATCCCAAGCAATGGAATGCATTGAAACTTCTAAATGCGGAAGGTGAGTTTTTAAGTGGTGAAGAGGGCAAGAAGATTTTAGAACTTGCCGAATCTAAGGACATGATTTTTGCTGAAGTTGATGCACTAGGAAAGATTACGCGTAATGATGC
>CAZGDG010000093.1:0-10318 GCA_964524415.1 uncultured Flavobacteriaceae bacterium | reverse complement strand
GTTAAGGTTACCTTACTTAGGGATGGCAATATAGAAGTTGTTCCTGTAACGCTATTAAAGCCTACAGTAACCCTATTACAACCCATCGGCGAAGTTAGAAATGCATCGCAAAGCGACTTAGAACGTTACAATATTGAATATGGTGTTAAAATTTCAGATTTTAACGATGAATACGAACCTTATCTTAAGCAAGACGGTATAGAAGAAGGTGGCATTGTAACTAAAATCAATGGACAAAAACTCTACTCCATAGATGATGTTCAAAAGGCAATTAAAACAAGAGATTATAATAAGCCTATGTTTGTGGAAGTGATAAACAAGGAAGGCGAAAAATTGATTTATAGGTTCTGATAAAAAGCCATTTTATCTATTATAAAGAAACCCTTTGAAGGCAAATCTTCAAAGGGTTTTTATTTTCGACCAAAGGTGTTACGAAAACGTTTGAAATATATTACTTTTGCGCCAAATTATTAATCAATAAACCTTAAAATGGGTCAGAATAACACTTACGAAAAAGAGCTAGCGTTCCAAGCCGATAGACGAAGAGCAACCGTGGAGTTTATTAAAATAGTTAGCGATTTATGGTATGACAAATCTATAGAATTGGTTTTGTTTAGAAACCAGCTTATAGATAGAAATGTGAGCGAAATATTGAACCTTCACGAATATGCTGGCGAATTTGTACAAAAGCCCATATCTATATTCGATTCAGTAGAGATCGCTCAGGCCATTAGCGATTTAAATTTGCCACCCGCGAAATTAGATATTGGAAAATTAACCTATGAGTACCACATAGAAGACCAAAAGTACAATAATGCAAGACAATTTGTGGCCTCTAAATTAGGTGAAGCTAAGAACAATAAAGACATTGAACCAAAAGATGTGGTCTTATACGGCTTTGGCCGAATCGGAAGACTCGTGGCCCGCGAATTAATGACAAGAACGGGTTCTGGCAGTCAACTAAGACTAAGAGCCATCGTAACGAGGGGACCACTCAATGAAACCGTACTGGAGAAGAGAGCGTCATTATTAAGAAATGATTCCGTACATGGTGATTTTTCTGGAATGGTTGCGGTAGATGCAGAAAATGAAGCCTTAATTATAAATGGTACAACGGTAAACGTTATTTCATCCAATGCGCCAGAAGACATAGATTACACAGCTTACGGCATTAATAATGCCTTGGTTATTGATAATACTGGTGCGTTTAGAGATAAAGAAAGTTTGGGCAGACACCTTAAGGCTAAAGGCGTTGAAAAAGTCCTTCTTACAGCACCAGGCAAGGGCGTACCCAATATAGTACATGGTGTTAACCACTTAGAACACAATCCGGATAAGGTAGATATATTCTCAGCAGCGTCTTGTACCACAAATGCCATAACACCTGTTTTGAAGGCTATGGAAGATTCCTTCGGAATTAAATCCGGCCACTTAGAAACCATACATGCCTACACCAATGACCAAAACTTAGTAGATAACTTTCATAAAAAATACAGAAGAGGTCGCGCTGCAGGTCTTAACATGGTTATCACAGAAACCGGAGCTGGGCAAGCGGTGAGTAAGGCTCTACCAAGTTTAGAGGGCAAATTAACCTCAAATGCAATTAGGGTTCCTGTACCAAATGGCTCTTTGGCTATTTTGAATCTTCAATTAGATAAGAAGACCTCCTTGGACAGCTTAAACACAATTATGAAAAAATATGCTCTCGAAGGCAATCTAGTTGAACAGATTAAGTATGAAATGAGTGACGAGCTCGTCTCTACCGATATAGTTGGAAGTTCCGCTCCTTCCATTTACGACAGTAAGGCGACCATTGTAAGGCCAGATGGAAAAAATGTGATTCTTTATATTTGGTACGACAATGAATATGGTTACAGCCATCAGGTTATACGTCTTGCCAAATACATTGCAAAAGTGAGACGCTACGCTTATTATTAAAACATCCAAAACATAAAGGTGATCGTATATAAATAGCCTCAACAGAACGTGAGGCTATTTGTTTTAATTTAATAATGGGTTCCTTTTTGAAAATTATTATATTGGCATTGACTTTTATCTAAACTTATAAACCAAAATCTCAATGAATTCCGCTTTAAAAATTAGTCTTATCCTACTGCTCGGCGTTAACTTTCAGGTTGCACAAGCCCAAGGTTCTGAAACTCAAAATGAAGAAAAACTTTCTTTAAATAGCGGCACCATAGATAATCAATTTGAATATGTGATAAGACGCTCCAACAGTTACCAAGACTTTAAGGTGGTTAAAAAGACCTGGTTATATGCCTTGAAAGCACATACAATGGACTCATTAAAGGCACTTAGAAAGGACCTAGCTAACACGCAATCCGTCGTAGATAGACAAGCCTTGAATATTGAAACCCTACAAACATCCCTTGCCAATACTGAGGAAACCTTGGCTAAGACAGAAGAAGAAAAGAACAATATGGCCCTGTTTGGTATGCAATTGGGAAAGACCAATTACAATGTCTTAATGTGGAGTATTATTGCTGCCTTATTTGCGCTTTTGCTCTTTTTTATCTACAAATTTAAAAACAGCAATACCTTAACACGTCAGGCAAAATTCAAATTAGAAGAAGTGGAGTCGGAGTTTGAAGAGCACAGACGCATTGCACTAGAGCGCGAACAAAAGGTTAGACGCCAATTGCAAGATGAAATCAATAAAAATAAAGCAAAGTAAAACTTGGATTAAGAAACGTTTTAAAGTGCTCAAACCAACACTATAGCTTTAATAATTTTTTATAGTAAAGCCAAAGGTTAAGAACGTATCATCCCTAGATTGGTTTTCAATAACAACACTTTCAAAAGTGTGTATGTAATTGATTTTAAAGTTCAAAAACTTAAAAATAGGCAGCTCTATACCTAGGTCTGCTTGCCATCTAAAATTATTGGATTCCTCCAAAGACGGCTGATAATAACTTTCGTGACTTAAAATTAATTTATCCTTAAAAATCTTGTACTTTCCATTGACCCAAATCGTGGCTCTCATGGTTTTTATAGAATTAACACCATCATAGCTAGAAATATTGAAATCTGTTTCCTTAAAGCGCGTCTGTTCGTACTCACTGGATAATGACACCTTTAGCCAATTCTTTTCTGTATTGATTACTTGATACGTTACACCAACGCCTAACAACGACCGTAAATCTATTTCCCTTCTAAAATTGGTACTAACAAATCCCAAAACCAATGGATAAAATTTTCGTTCTGGATTGAGGTATAAAAAATTTAAACTCAAAATATCCTCATCAGCCTTTACTCGTCCAAACTCTTGATAGATATAAGAATTTTTAGTTTTAAAAACCCAATTTTTCCATGGTTTAAAGTTTACTTCAGACTTAGCCCTAAAAATAACAGTCTGTACATTGCCTCCTTGGAAGAAACCGGTTAAGGAAAGGTCTGCTTTAAGCTTGAGCGAGTCACTTTCATTGACCTGGCCAAAGCAAAACAATGGAAACAGCAAGAAGAAAATAACTTTTTTCATAGTTGCAGTTCAATTTTTTTAAGGGCGCAAGATAAAAATTAATAGTTAATTGGATTTTTAGATCTTGTTATAAAATGAAGTTGAACAGTTAAGTTTTTTTAATTCAAAAAGGCATAACTTGTAATTTTATAAATCACGAAAAAGTAAAATGCAAATGAAATTCAAATATATCTATCTCTTATTAGCGGCAATAGGCTTGGGGTTAACCTGGTACTATAACATACAATTCTACATGACCGCTGACGATACCTCCATAGCTAATTTTATTGAACAAACCGTAACCACCATACCAGCAAAGTCAATTTCGGCAGATATCTCAGTTGTAGCTATGACATTTTTGGTTTGGATGACATATGAATCCTTAAAACTCAAAATAAAATATTGGTGGACAATTATACCATTAACCTTCTTTATTGCCTTGGCCTTTAGTTTTCCGCTGTTTTTATATTTAAGAGCCAATAGGCTAGAACAAATTGAATCTTAAATAGGCCTCTGCCCTGGCCCACCAAAACCTGTAATTACAGTATATTTGCCAAGATTTAGCAATAATTATGCGTATTGATATCATAACAGTTTTACCGGAACTTCTAAAGAGCCCTTTTGAAGCTTCTATACTCAAGAGAGCCATAGATGCTGATTTGGTAGAAGTTCATTTGCACAACCTAAGGGACTATACTACTGATAACTACAAGTCTGTGGACGACTATCAATATGGAGGAGGCGCCGGAATGGTAATGATGATAGAACCTATTGACAAATGCATTTCTAAACTTAAAAGTGAAAGACCCTACGACGAGATTATTTACATGACGCCAGACGGGGAAAGGCTTAACCAAAATATGGCCAATCAAATTTCCCTAAAGGAGAACATCATGATATTATGTGGTCACTATAAAGGTGTTGATCAGCGTGTCAGAGACCACTTCATTACCAAAGAAATTTCTATTGGCGATTATGTGCTTTCTGGAGGTGAACTAGGTGCAGCTGTGCTTTGTGATGCCGTAATACGTCTAATCCCAGGAGTGCTAGGCAATGAAACGTCTGCTCTAACAGATTCTTTTCAAGACAATTTACTTGCACCACCCATTTATACAAGACCTAGGGACTATAAAGGCATGGCGGTTCCAGAGGTTTTATTCAGCGGTAATTTTCCAAAAATTGAAAAATGGCGAGAAGAACAGGCCCTTAAAAGAACTCAAGACCGTAGACCTGACTTGCTCAATGAGTAAAATCTTATCAGTTTTACTTTTAACTATTAACTTTTTGTCTATCTTTGCACCCACTTTAGATTAACCTCTGGCGAGAATCGTGAATGTTACTTTAAAACAACCATTAATTAAGAAAAAATGAATTCTTTAGTAAAATTTGTACAAGACGAATTTGTAGCAAAAAAAGACATTCCAGAGTTTAGTGCTGGAGATACAATTACGGTTTATTACGAAATTAAGGAAGGAAGCAAAACCCGTACACAGTTTTTTAGAGGTGTAGTTTTACAACGCAAAGGATCCGGAAGCACAGAAACATTTACCATACGTAAAATGTCCGGAACCGTTGGAGTGGAGCGTATTTTCCCAATTAACTTACCAGCACTTCAAAAAATCGAAGTTAATAAGCGCGGTAAAGTGAGAAGAGCTCGAATCTTCTACTTCAGAGGACTAACCGGTAAGAAAGCAAGAATTAAAGAAGTTAGACGATAATATTTTACGTCACAAATTTGAAAAAGCCTTCTTCGAGAGGGCTTTTTCTGTTTATTAACTTTTGTTAATATCTATGGTGAATAAACTGTGAATATTTAAAGTGTCTTAAAATTTTGTTTTTGTCAATTAAAAGCTATTTTAGCTATGGATTTAACAACAAACAGTGTTTGATTTTAGATAGTAATCTGAATTTATGTTAAATTCTTAAAGAATGTTCTTTGTATATTGAGATTGTTTTTTGAGGTCGGTAAGTTAGCTTGTGTAGGCAAGTTAAACGAGTTGGTCAAGAAGTTTCAGTTTTTAAGGTATGTTTTCACAGACCTTAGATTTTGAAATGGAAAGCCCGGACAAAGTAACAGAATCGAAAGTGCATGCGAAAATGAAAGGCAATGCTACAACGTATCTAAATCATGAAAATGACGTATGTATGACGTAGCATCAAGAAAAGCAATCTTAAAAAAGGAGTTGCTTCAACAGGTCAATACATTTTGAAAGTTAAAGCAAATTCCAAATTGAGGCAGAAACACTTGAACTGAAAAGGATGACAACGTAAAAGTTGCTCAGCTGATTTAGTGAACAACTAAATAGGTCACGTTAGTACTGCTTCGGTAAAAGCCATGTCAACACAGTCCTCTGTAGTGATATGGCTTTTTTTAGTTATTATTTTTTGTTTCAACTTCTACGGTGAGATGGTAAACAAAATTAAACTTACGTTAAAAGAACCTCGATAAAATCCAACCTTTTATACTTTAGCTAAAAAATAATTGATGGCTAAATTCCTCTCGGGTTTTATTGTTTTCTTCATAGTTGTGAGCACAGTAGCAGCTCAAGAAAAATTCACTTTCAGCGGTACGATCCTTGACAATAGAAGTAATGAAACCTTAATTGGAGTAAATATCCTGGTGCCAGAGCTTAATTCTGGGACGATGACAAATGAGTATGGTTTTTTTTCCATAACACTTCCAGAAGGCACTTATGAAGTTCAAATTAGTTATTTAGGTTTTAAAACAATTGTAGAAAAAATAACCCTAAATACAGACATTTCCAAAACTTATAAATTAGAAGAAACCGCCGAAAGTCTAGATGAAGTCTTAATCAAGGATGATGTAGAGCGCCTGAATATAAAGAAACCACAGATGAGCGTTAATGCTCTTTCTATAAAGACCATTAAAAATATGCCTGTCGTTTTAGGTGAAGTAGATGTCATAAAATCAATCACCTTACTACCTGGTGTTACCAATGCAGGCGAAGGGTCTTCAGGATTTAATGTGAGGGGTGGTGCGGCAGACCAAAATTTAATATTGCTAGATGAAGCTATTATTTTTAACTCCTCTCACCTATTTGGTTTTTTCTCTGTATTTAATCCAGATGCCATAAAAGATTTAAAATTATACAAGGGCGGTATTCCGGCTAAATATGGTGGACGTGTATCTTCTGTCTTGGATATTTATCAAAAAGAAGGAAATAGCAATCAATTTAAAATGAATGGAGGTATAGGGCTAGTCTCTAGCCGTTTACTTGCAGAGGGTCCAATAAAAAAAGAGAAAGGGTCTTTTTTATTTGGTGGTCGTAGTAGTTATGCGCATTTATTTCTACCGCTTTTCGACCTTGATAATGTAGCCTACTTTTACGATTTAAACACCAAATTAAGCTATAGGTTGAACAATAATAATAGCATTTATCTATCAGGATATTTTGGGAGAGATGTTTTTAGCATTCAGGATAGTTTCGAAAATATTTACGGTAATTCTGTTTTAAACTTTAGATGGAATCATCTGTTCTCCGATAAATTATTCTCTAACCTTTCATTGATTTATTCCGACTATTATTATGGTTTAAATTTAAATTTTGTAGGGTTTGAATGGGAATCAGGAATTAGGAATTTTAATCTAAAATACGACTTCAAACATTACATAACCAATAACTTTAAATTAGAATATGGTCTAAACAGCATTTATTATAAATTTAATCCAGGGGAGATAAATCCAAATTCTGAAGATTCTGGCATTAACCCCTTTAAGCTCATAGACAAGTATGCCTTCGAAAATGCGGCTTATATAGACGCTGAACATAAAATAAGTGACCGATTATCCATAAGTTATGGTGCCAGATTGAGTACTTTTCACCGTTTGGGCCAAGATGAAATCAATATTTACGAAGACAATAACCCCGTACTATTTAATGAAACCCTGGGAATTTATGAAAAAGCCGAGCCCATTGGCACAGAGAGTTCTAGCAGAGGTAGTGTTTTAGAATCCTTTATTAATATAGAGCCAAGACTTTCATTGGCATATCAAATTAATGATAAGTCATCTATTAAGGCTAGCTACAATAGAATGGTGCAGTATCTTCACTTACTTTCAAATACAAATTCACCAACACCTTTAGACGTTTGGACTCCGAGCGGCCCGTTTATTGAACCACAATTATTAGATCAAGTTGCTCTTGGATATTTTAGAACTTTTGAAAGTAATCAATTCTCCCTCGAAATTGAGACCTTTTACAAAACAATACAAAACCGAATTGATTATATAGACGGTGCAGACTTAATTGCTAATAACGCTATTGAACAAGTCATTTTAAACGGTGAAGCGAGAGCCTATGGTTTAGAAATTCTTTTAAGAAAAAATGAAGGAAGACTTAAAGGTTGGCTTTCTTACACACTTTCTAAATCCGAACAACGCACCCCTGGACGAACAGCAATTGAAACAGGTATTAACAATGGCCAATGGTATAGAACCCCTTTTGATAAAACGCATGATATTTCTCTAACCGGCACTTATGAGTTAAGCAACAAATGGACTTTAAACTCAAACTTTATTTTCCAAACTGGTTTACCCGCTACCTTTCCTAATGGACAATATGAATATAATGGCATTGTTGTTCCGAGTTTTGAAGCCAGAAACTCTAGCAGACTACCGGCATATCATAGGTTAGATTTTTCTGCAAATTACAACCCTAATCCAAATAGTAAAAAGCGCTTTAAGGGTGAATGGGTTTTTAGTCTATACAATTTATATAACAGACGAAACGCAGCCAATATCCAATTCAGGGAAAATAGAACCTCTGGTGTAAATGAAGCAGTACGGCTGGCCATATTTGGCATTGTGCCTTCTGTATCTTATAACTTTAATTTTTAATTATGCAAAAGTTCATTAAAATAGGTCTTCTAGCAATTTTAATTCTCGGATGTGAAGATGTCATCGATGTTGAATTAAATGAAGCTGAGCCAAGATTAGTCGTTGACGCCTCTATTAACTGGTTTAAAAATACCGCTGGAAATGAACAAAGCATTCGCCTTAGTCTTACAGCTCCTTTTTTTGACCAAACTGTACCACCTGCAAACGGGGCAACTGTCGCTATAACAGGTTCTAACGGCAACACTTACGATTTTATTGAGGATGAAAATACGGGCATATACCGCACCGATAATTTCGTCCCTATTATTGACGAAACTTACACACTAACCATAGTATATGAAGGTGAGGTCTATACAGCCGAAGAAACATTAAAATCTGTGGCTCCCATA
This sequence comes from uncultured Flavobacteriaceae bacterium, assembly GCA_964524415.1. Lineage (GTDB taxonomy): Bacteria > Bacteroidota > Bacteroidia > Flavobacteriales > Flavobacteriaceae > Winogradskyella. The sequence goes on along the minus strand of CAZGDG010000093.1, from coordinate 1,593 downwards.
GATTTTGTAGAGCAAATTGACGATGGCGGATTTTCTGGAGAAGACATTGAGCTAAAAGCCTTTTATACAGATCCGGAAGGTGAAGAAAATTATTATTTCTTTGAATTCTTAAGCGATTTGGCTGTTGTACCAACCTTAGAAGTCTATGAGGATAGATTTACCGATGGCAATCAGATTTTTGGATTTTATACAGAGGAAGATTTAGATTCTGGTGATGTGGTAACTATAAGAAATTATGGAGTTTCTCAAAGTTTTTACCAATATATGTTTGTACTACTTCAGCAAGGAAGCGAAGAATCAGGCGGTCCATTTGAAACGCAACCGGCTACAGTGAGAGGTAATTGCATCAATCAAACCAATCCAGATAATTTTCCTTTTGGCTACTTTAGACTTTCAGAAGTTGATGAAGTAATTTATACAGTACTCTGATACTTCTGGTAAAATGAGCTCGTTTTACACGAAGTAATTTCCTTACCTTTAAGCATGGATTTTACCAAAACAACAGAGCAAGATTCACACTACGACAATCTCGAAGAAATGTCAATTAAAGAGATTGTAGCTAGTATAAACGAAGAAGATAAAACTGTGCCATATGCAGTTGAAAAGGCACTACCCCAAATTGAAGCCTTAATAGAAAAAGTTGTAGAACAACTAAAAAATGGTGGTAGATTATTCTATGTAGGTGCGGGAACAAGTGGTCGCTTAGGGATTTTAGATGCTTCAGAATGTCCTCCAACATTCGGTGTTTCACATGAATTAGTAATTGGTTTAATAGCTGGTGGAGACAAAGCCATAAGAAAGGCTGTTGAGAATGCTGAAGATAGTAGTACTCAAGGCTGGAAGGATCTACAAGCCTATCAAATTTCAAATAGAGATGTCGTAATTGGTATAGCTGCTTCTGGTACCACACCATATGTTGTCCATACTTTAAAAGACTGTAACAAAAAGCATATAACCACTGGATGTATCACGTGCAATAAAAATAGTCCATTAGCTCAGACTGCTCAATTTCCAATAGAAGTTATCGTTGGACCCGAATTTCTTACAGGTAGCTCTAGAATGAAAGCTGGAACGGCCCAAAAACTTGTTTTAAATATGATTACCACGACCACCATGATACAACTTGGCAGGGTAAAAGGAAATAAAATGGTAGACATGCAATTGAGCAACAAAAAATTAGTGAGTAGAGGTGTTAAAATGATTATGAATGAACTCAATATTTCTGAAAAAGAAGCTCAAACTCTTCTCAACAAACATCAAAGCGTAAGGAAAAGTATAAGGTATGGAAGACAATCAAAATAGAACAGACAAGGAAATACTTGGAAAAGGCCTCAGAAAAATGGTCATTTGTCTCATTCTAATGTTTTTAGGGCCTACTACACTTCATTTAGCCTTTAGCAATAGTGACAAACCTCTGTACATACCTCTATTGATTATAGCCATTATCTTGTGTATACTCGCTATTGTTTTTCTCTTTATGGGAATAAACACTATTATGGACAGTATGTTCAAGAAAAAAAAATAATATTTATTTCCTTCTTCCTGAGATAAAATAAAAAAAGGGCCCGTACGCTATGTACGGGCCCTTGAAAA
>CAZGDG010000092.1:0-10488 GCA_964524415.1 uncultured Flavobacteriaceae bacterium | reverse complement strand
CATTATCCACTAGCGAAAATATCACGGTAATTGCCAAAACGGCGACGGAAGGCGTAAGAGAGTTACTTGAACGGCTTCCTTAGTTTGAATTAGATAAAATAATCGCCTTTAGCCTAATTTTGATTTTTATTCTTTTCCTCTATCCAGCGGCTCATATATTTGGTGCTTTGGAGGGTGTGATGCTGCAACATTTGGCCTATGAAATTTTGTTGACGATGCTCCTTTAGACCTTGGGTAAGTTTGTTCAACACCGTATGAAAGCTTTTGGCGTGCTCCTTTTGATCAAATCTCGACTTCAACACAGCAAACCCATTTTTGGACATTTGATTCCATAAATCAGCATCCGTGTAGAGCTCTACAGAAGCTTTTGCAAATGCTGAAGCATCATCGACTATCATACCGCTTGCTGGCAACGTTCCAAACATACCTTCTGCAGCTATGGAAGTCATTACACATGGTATTCCATTTTGCATGGCATCCATCAATTTGCCTTTAAGCCCAGCACCAAAGCGCAATGGTGCTAAACAGACTCGTGCCTTTTGCATGACTTCATTGACATCCTCAGCAAATCCTTTGATAAGAAAACCCTCTTTGTCGTTGTGCAGTTGTTCTACTTTTTTTGAGGCATAGGCACCGTAAATGTGCAACACTGCTTCAGGCAATGTCTTCCTAATCCTTGGCCATATGTCTTCCTTTAAATAAACAACAGCATCAAAATTTGGTGGATGCCTAAAATTTCCGATAGTGACAAAATGCTGTCGCTCATTAAATCGAGGCAATTGATTATAATCCATTACTTTATTGGCATCCAATACAAATGGCAAATAATGAAGCAATTGCTTGTCAATTTTTAGATCCTGAGTTAAAATATCTATTTCAGCTTGCGAAATCATTAGACTTAAATCACAACGATATATACTGGCCACTTCGCGTTTGGTAGTATCGTTTTGTAGCTTCGCTAAACTAAATTCCTCCTTCTGCTCAAATGCGGTTTGCCGTCCCTTTCTTAAACCATGGAAATCCTCCGTATCAAGAATTCTAAGTGCAAACGGACAGAATTGTGCTACGCGCCAACCAAACTGTTCTTCGGTCATAAATCGATCGAACAAAACCACATCTGGTTTTAAATTAATGTTAAAGTCATCAAACGAGGAATCGTTTAGAGCTACGGAATCCGTAGAAACATCAATAGATTCTAAATCAAAGGTCTTTTCAGTCCTTTTAGCTGAGGACACAAAATGAACGTTGTAATCGAAATTTTGAAAAAGTTCTATGAGTTGAAGGATTCGGCTACCTGCTGCCGAACTTTTAGGTTCTGGCCATACAAAACCAATAATCAAAAGTTGCTTTTTCACTCAGCCTCCTTTAAAAACGCATATTTTATCCGCGCTATTTTCACCCAGGAAAGAATCGCTTCAATTTGGTCTTGACTCAAATCGGCATCTCCATGGGTCCAAGTGTAGCTGGGTAGAGGCATCTCTTTTTCTTCAACTTCCTCAGCTAGCTCTTCTAGTTTATGGTCTTTCTTTTTGTCTGAATACTCGTCCCATTGAGAGACGTTAAAATGTTTTTTTCCATCCTTGATGTGATCATTTAACCAATAGTTCACTGGTGTTATCGTGTTGTACCAAGGATAGCGCGTATGGTCGCTATGACAGTCAAAACACGAGCTCTTAAGAATGGCTTTCACATCCTCAGGAGGATTAGTGTCTGCTAAAAATGGTTCTACACTAGCTATATCGCCATCATTTTTAGGTGGACCAAAAAATTGAGCTACCAATAAGACCAAAATAACGGCAAACGCCAACTTCTTTAAGAGTTCTTTTTTCATGATATTTTAACTAAATTAAACCACCTAAAAGTAATAAACCTTTTGACAACAGACCAATTTTATGAACATTTAAAAAATATCAACGTACAAGAAAAAAGCGCGAAGAATCTGCGAATTTGGTCTTAACTAATCCAAGATTATTTAAACCCTTACTACAGCTTATTTTTAGAGAAGATGCCATTTTATCTCCTAAAGCAGCTTGGGTCTTCGAGTATGTTTGTGCTAAAGATTTGGGCTTATTGGAACAGCATCTCAATGATTTTACATCATCCCTATTGAAGGTACACCACGATTCGGCCATAAGGCCTGTGGCTAAGGTATGTCTATTTTTAGTCGAAAAAAACTATCATCAAAATCTATCCACAAAAGATTCCATATTAAGTGGCGACCATAAAGAAGCAATTACCGAGGCTTGTTTTAATTGGCTTATTACGAATGGCAAAGTCGCTTCCAAAGTTTATGCCATGACCTGTTTATTTCTTTTGGGTAAGGAATTTGACTGGATACATCCTGAGTTGCGTTTGGTTTTAGAAAAAGACTATCCACAACAATCTGCTGGATACAAAGCAAAAGCAAGGCATATTATGACGGCTTTAAACACCAAAACCTAAGCCTTAAACCCATAAAACAAAGATGCAGGCGAGGTTTCCAACTTAAAAATGACTTCCGTATCTTTACGGCTTAAATTTTTTGTACAATGGTTGTATCGGAATTAAATGCCATCTCTCCTATTGACGGAAGGTATCGTTCTAAGGTTGAGGCACTCTCCAAATATTTTTCAGAGGAGGCTCTAATTAAATACAGAGTTCTCGTTGAGATTGAATATTTCATCGCGCTATGCGAATTGCCTCTCCCTCAATTATCAGAGATTCCAAAGGGAATTTTTAGCGATTTAAGGGCCATTTACAAGAATTTTACGCCTATTGATGCCGCAGCCATTAAGGACATTGAAAAAGTTACCAACCATGATGTAAAAGCTGTTGAATACTTTATCAAGGAGAAATTTGATGCTTTAAACCTTTCTGACTACAAAGAATTTATCCATTTTGGTCTCACCTCGCAAGACATTAATAATACAGCAATTCCTTTAAGTATTAAGGAGGCGATGAACGATGTTTATGTGCCGGAATATCTTAAGGTCCTAAAAGCCCTTGAAAAGCTCGCAAAAGAATGGGCTGATGTACCAATGTTGGCACGAACACATGGCCAGCCTGCTTCACCAACACGCTTGGGAAAAGAAATTGACGTATTTGTAGTGCGATTGAAAGAGCAATTTAACTTATTGAACGATATACCAAGTGCTGCAAAATTTGGTGGTGCCACCGGAAATTTCAACGCTCATAAAGTAGCCTATCCAAATATAGACTGGAAGGCTTTTGGCACCCAGTTTGTTCAGGAGAAATTAGGCCTGCAACACTCTTTCCCTACGACTCAAATTGAGCACTACGACCATATGGCAGCCCTTTTTGATGCCATGAAGCGCATTAATACCATAATCATAGATTTAGATCGCGATGTATGGACCTACGTTTCCATGGATTACTTCAAACAGAAAATTAAAAAAGGTGAAGTTGGAAGCTCTGCCATGCCACATAAAGTAAATCCTATTGATTTTGAAAACAGTGAAGGCAACCTTGGCATTGCCAATGCCGTTTTTGAACATTTAGCGGCAAAACTTCCCATTTCTAGGCTTCAACGTGATTTAACAGATAGTACAGTTCTAAGAAACGTAGGTGTTCCTTTTGCCCATACGTTGATTGGTTTTAAATCGACATTAAAAGGGTTAGGAAAACTGCTTCTAAATCGTTCTAAATTCGAGGAGGACCTTGAAAAAAATTGGGCTGTGGTAGCGGAAGCCATTCAGACCATTTTGAGACGTGAAAATTATCCTAACCCTTACGAAGCACTAAAAGGTCTAACACGAACCAATGCAGCCATTACCCAAAAATCCATTGCCGATTTCATTGACAGCTTAGAGGTTTCAGAAGACCTCAAAAAAGAACTTAAAACTATATCACCAAGCAATTATACTGGAATATGAGTTTTATTCCAATAAACCGAAATACAATAGCGCTAATTACTGTTGCCCTTATTGGCCTTGGCTTTTTTGCGGCAGGACTCACCAAAACCTTGGATTACTTCATAATAAAGGCTCTACTCTTTTTGTCCTTTACAGTACTTATTGCTCTTGCCATATTTTACGGCATAAAAAATCGTCCTAGCGAAAACCAGGACGATTAATAGTAACATTTTAATCTGTTACAGATTATTTAAAAAATTCTGTGAGCTCTTTAAGTTGTGAATCCTCAAAATTTGCTTTCTGCAAAACAGATTGCAGAGAGAGCAATTTTTTGGCGTTCATATCGTCTCCTAGAATACGAGCGATAACGAAGCCTTTATCCTTTGCGTTTCCAAATAAAATGAGCTCGTCTATTCGCTCTACATCACCTAGAAACTTTACAACAAACCTACCGTCGGTACTGTTACCACCTCGCATTAGCTCTTCATACTTGGTGTCTTTAAGGATATCCTTAACTTGGTTCAGTTCAAAATTAAAGTCTTCTAAATTGGACTCATCAACACGATAAGCCAAGATGTTCAATTTATCCACAGAATCGTAGGCCTCTCTTTGCTCGTCTGTCATTTCTATACCTTCTACGTCGATAAAGCTCGTGGGTACATCAAACGACATAAAGCCAGGTTGCATTTCGTTATCTACGTAGTAGGTCTGTAGTGTTGGTCCCTGATTGCAGCTTGTTAAGGCTGCAACCAAGACCACTACTGCTGTTAGTTTTTTGATTGATTGTATCATAGCTCCTTAGTCTTCTTTATTTTCCTTACCAGCTTTTTCCAATTGTTTTCCGCCCGGAATATTCATCTGATTGGTAAGCCTAGAGATTTGCCTTAAATCTATATCGCCTGTAAGAGACAATATCACAGTTTCTATTTCACGCTTTTGACCGTTGATTTCAATATTCTGTCCTTTGGTCATTTCCTTAAGGCCATTGATAAACATAAGCAACTCTTTTACGTGGTTCTCATCCTTTCCTTCCTTGACGTAGAAGTTCACCGTTTGGTCACCGTCTTTGATACGCATAAGTTCCTCTAAATCGGTGCTTTTGAGATACTTCTGTACCGTAGCATTCATATCTGCAGAAATAGTTTGATCTCCAGTTGTAAAGACTTTAAATCCTGTGATATTGTTAGCCATATTTACATATTCCTGAGCTTCTGGGTCTTCAATATCCACACCCATAGTGGCTAACATTTTAAACATTTTTTGATTGACTACCACGGAAGTTACTCCATCAAGGTCTTCGAATTTATCAAAGATACCTTGAGCCATTGATGCCGATGTAGTGATAAGAAACGCTACTATTAAAATTAAATTTTTCATGATTACTTGTTTTTAGTCTATTGTTTTAAAAATTCATTTGTTTTTTTTCCGAACTGTGTTACAAAACTTGCTTTGTAAAGCCCAGCATTGAAATTGTCTGAAGCCATTTCCAAGACATTCATACTTGAAGCACCTTCATTAAAATTTGATGATAGCAAGGCCAACGCGCTTTTGGTTTTGTTATACAATTCTTGTTCTTCTGGCGTATAATCTGCCAAGGTTTTTGGACCTGTATTCCTTAACGTTGGAATTAAAAGTCCGAGCATTAGAACTGTTACTGCTGCGACAGAAATCCACTGATATAGTCGTATTTTTTTTCTAGGTTTTAATGGAACGTCTTTAGTAAATTGTTCTTCTTGCGCTTTAGAAAAATATTGAAACAACGGTTTGTAGTGTTCTAGATGCGGCGCAACGTTGTCACTGGTGAAGTAGTCCCTTAAGGTTTCTTCTTCCTGCAATGTGGTTTCCGCATTGTTATATTTTTCTATTAGTTTTTCTATATTATTTAATACCATAACGATGTGTATTAGTTAATTCTTCCCTTATTTTTTTACGTGCTCTGGAGAGTGCCACTCGGATTGCTGTTTCGTTCATGTCTAACATTTTGGAAATCTCTGCAAACTCGTATTGTTCTATATCTCGCAATTGCACAATTATTTTTTGCTGTTCTGGCAGGTCTTCCATTATTTTAGAGACCCAATCCATACTATCTCTTGCTTCTACTTGTTTTTGTAATGAGGCATTAGAATCTGTATAATTACTGTGAACAATTTTAAGATTTTGGGCTTGCTTGGATTTTAATCGATCCAAACAGAAATTCTTGGTCATTGTCATCGAAAAGGCTTCAACATTATTGTATTCGCCAATCTTTTCTTTATTGTTCCATAATTTCAACAGTATCTCCTGCGTTGCATCTTCTGCCTCTTCACGCGATACCAACAATCTTTTGGCTAGCCGAAAGACCTTATCCTTAAATGGCATTACTAATGTGACAAAATCTGCCTGTTTCATTACTACTTTTGATTGGTTGTTGGAAGCGTTTTAATGCGCTTTCAATGTTACGACGATATACATTACATTTTGTTACAATTTTTTTTTACTAACAATATTGTAGTAATTTTAAAGTTTTAAAATAGTCGCCCAAGCGATTAAAAAAAGTAATGATGAAAAAGACGACATACCTCCTAGTCCTGCTTATGCTCTCTATGGTATTTACAGGATGTTTTGATGACCTCGATGATGACCTTTCAACAACGACAAATATCAATGATTTTGTATGGAAAGCCATGAACCTTACGTATCTGTATAAATCCGAAATTCCAGATTTAGCTGACGATAGGTTTACTTCAGACGAGTCTTACGCAGACTATTTAAATTCTTTTTCTACACCTGAGGCCATATTTAACTCACTGCTGTATTTGCCAGAAACGGTAGATAAATTCAGTAGAATCTATGACAATTACTTCGACATTTTAAATGCTCAAGAAGGAACAACATTAACCAAAGGATTTGAATTCAACTTATATATCGTTCCCGGAACTGAAAATGACGTCTTTGGTGCTGTAACCTTGGTACTGAATAATAGTCCCGCTGATAATGCCGGCGTAGAAAGAGGAATGATTTTTAGGGCTGTAGACGATACTCCTCTAACCCGTTCTAACCTAACCACTCTTCTTAGCAGAACCACCTATGCCTTGAATTTAGCAGCTTACAATACCAATGGCACATTCGATTTTGTTGATGATGACACCATTTCATTAACTGGAGACAACATAAATCTTACGAGTACGACTTACACTGAAAATCCAGTACATATTGCTGAAACCATTACATCGGGAGGTACGGAAATTGGTTACCTCATGTACAATTCTTTTAATAATAGTTTTGAAGCGGAACTCAACAATGCATTTGCAGACTTTGCCTCTTCTGGTGTTACAGAGCTTGTTGTAGACTTGCGCTACAATGGTGGTGGCTCGGTACAAACAGCGGCATATCTTGCCAGTATGATTACTGGCCAATTTAATGGTGATGTGTTCTCGAGTCTATTTTATAACGAAAATCTATCTAACAACGATAGGGACTTTAACTTCACTTCTACTATAGAAGGCGTCGGAGCTATCAATAGTTTAAATCTCAACCGTGTTTATGTATTAACCACGAATAACCGAACGGCATCCGCAAGTGAATTATTGATTAATAGTTTAGAACCATATATCGATGTGGTAGTTATTGGAGAGAATACGGTAGGTAAAACCCAAGCTTCCATTCTAATGTTCGATTCTCCTGGTTTGTTCACCTTAGATGATGTCAATCCAACACATACTTATGCTATTCAACCTTTAGTAGCCAACTCTGTTAATGTAGATGGTATTGCCGTACCTGCAGATGGATTGGCTCCTGATATTCCACTGAGGGAAGTTGCCTTTAATCTTGGAACTTTAGGAGACGTCAATGAACCACTATTGGCTGAAGCTATTGCAAACATAACGGGAATAGGAAGAGGATTCAGTAATCCTGTTGATTTAATCAGTTTACCTATTGAACCACTTCTAGGCCCTATAGAACAAACAATGTTTATAGATTAAATAGAGCAGGCTTACGGCTTTTTTTATAGGTTCAAATTAAATCCTAAACTTACATTTCTACCCAAGGTTGAATACCCTAAAATTTCTTCGTAGTCCTCGTTGAAGATATTATCAAAGTTGATAAAAAGTTTCAATTTATCATTCAAAACCTTATGACTGAATTGGAGGTTGACCAATGAAAAGGCATTAAGCGTGACAGGCGAAAAGGTTGCAAAATCAGTATCTGGGCGTTCACCAACAAATTGATACTGCAGATTTGCATTTGTAGTTTTAGAAAAGCTATAGCTTAAATTCAAATTTGCTTTATGCTTCGGCACACGAACCCTAAGACCGTCCTTGATTTCAGTAAAGGTATAATTGGCGCTTATTGACAAATTTTTAAGTGTGTTCCATTCGGCTTCTAGCTCTACGCCTTGTACCGTGGCATCGTCTTGAGTATTTTCATAAGCTGTGGTGAAGACTATAGTGTTTTCTTCATTTCTATTAAAATAAACACCACTCAATCGAAGACCTTCATTAGAATTGTACTCAAACCCTCCTTCTATTGTTGTATTCTCTTCTGGTTCCAAATTAGGATTAGGTCCAAAAAACCCAAACAATTGCGACAAGTTAGGGGCAATAAAAGAGGTGGCATAGGAGCCAAATATCTTAGCATAACCGCCATTGACGTCTATAGCGTAAGAAGGATTTAAATTATAAACGAATTTTGAGCCATATTCACTGTGATTATTGAAGCGGCCACCAGCATTCATGGTTAAACCAAATTCGGTCACATATACAACATTGAGATAAGGGTCTGTTGTGGTAAAACTTTCCTCCGTTGAAAATTCGCTTCTATAGTCACCATAATTCAAGCCCACAATAGTAAAGATATTATCATTAAACGTATATCTATTAAAAGCATCAATGACAATACTTTCAGCATTATTTTCAGTAGAAAATGCAGCTATCGTTTGTCGCTCAATATCTGTGAAAGCCGCATTCACTTCTACACTTCCATTTTCATATAAGAATTTTGGCGCTATGCCAACGCGCGTCTGTTCAGAAAAGAATTGGTCATCCGTATCCGCTAGTGTGAAATTTGGTGGAGGAAATCCATCTATACCTGTTTTAAAGTTATCATAGCTCGCGTAAGCGGTGACATTAAATCGATCTGAAGCTTTATAACCTAATTTTAGATTGGTATTATATCTAGAAAAGGGATCAGCCTCTGGGTTTGCTGATTGTGCTGCCGATAAACCATCACTAAATTGATTACCAAAACTGGCGACAAAATCAAACCTGTCCATAGTACCGTTTATTGAAACACTATTCGTGAAATTTGCAATATTAAAATTTTGGTCATCAGCTGTTTGGTTGGTACCCAAAACACTGAGAAAACTTCCTGATAATGGTTTTTTAGACGCTTTTTTCGTTGTGATGTTAATTACAGCCGTGGCCGCAGCATTACCATAAAGAGTACTGGACGCACCTTTTATGATTTCTATGGATTCAATAGTATTTAAATCTAAAAGACGTAAATCAAAATCGTTACTTACCAACGATGGATCATTGACCTGAACACCATCGATTAAGACCAACACCTGACGGTTGTTTCCGCCTCTAACCAAATAGCCGAGATTCTGTCCAGCCACACTGCGAGAACCATTAATCTCAATACCACTTTTGGTGTTAATCAATTGGGCTACGGTCCTGCCTTGATTTTGTTCAATTTCCTGGCTGGTAATTTTTATTACGGTCTTACCAGAATTTTCCCGTTTTAGTTCAAATTTAGAATCTGAAACAACAACTTCCTTAAGTTGTTGCAGTTTTAAAGTGTCGGAAGGCTGTTGCGCCAATCCAATTTTGAGCATACCTATACCTAGGATGCTACAAAACAGCAGTGCTTTGTTCATTACTACAATAATGTTCGAGAGTGTACAGCGAACTATACGTAAACTTTTATCCCGAAAGTTTGACTTCTATGTTGAAATTGGCAGGTCTCCTGACTTGCGTCTTGTTATTGGTCTTCCCAGATGAAACATCCAGTGACATTGAAGTATAATAACAAGCTTTATAGCTTACAGTTGCGGGAACAGTTTTGGATTCTAACCAAATTCCCTTTTAATCCATTCAATAAATTGAATGGAACCTAATTTCACTGTAAAATTAGCTTTTTAAATACAGTTAAAAGCTCTTATACCTATTTTTTCTTATTCATTTTATAAATGAGATAAATGAAACCGATTAAAAAATGGGCTATGATTATTACTGCAACGATATATAGTGTTAAATTTGAATCGTCTCTCATAATAGAATTTTTATCAAAATTACAACCTCCTATTATGACGATACGCAACAAAAGTCACATATGAAGCTTATTAAATTTTTAATTCTTTGTTTTATGGTTAGTGCATGCAAACCTGACACTAAAACTAAAGCCCTAAATATTGCTGAAGTAAAACAACTCGAATTAAAATATGCCAAAGGCTTTTCTGTAAGCTATTATGACAATTATAAGGTCTTAAACATATTAAACCCTTGGCCAAAATCTGAGAAAACATACAGCTACGGAATAGCAAATAAAGCTGCAGATATTGACTTTAAATCTGATGCTTTTGATGCTACACTAAACCACAACATCAATAAAATTGTGGTGACCTCCACGACACATATTCCTGCTTTAGAGTTATTAG
>CAZGDG010000091.1:0-10625 GCA_964524415.1 uncultured Flavobacteriaceae bacterium | reverse complement strand
TCCATGAACACGTCAAGCAAGGATACGGAAGTCAAGGAAGAGATTGTCTTTGAGAAAAAGGTGTTACCCGTAGAAGAGTCTGAAGTATCCGAAGATGAGGAGATAGATCCAATTAACAGTCCGATTTCAGAATTGCTTAAAGCAAGAGCTAACGAGCGTAGGAAACACATGAAGGACTTTAATTATAAGTTCAATTCGGCTAAAATAGATGAAATAGAAAAAGAGCCTGCTTACAAGAGACAGGGTGTAAATTTGGAAGATGCTCAGCATTCTTCAGAAACCAACGCTTCTCGATTATCCGTCGGTACAGATGATAACGACGATATTCAATTGAGAAGTAACAATTCATTTTTACACGACAACGTAGATTAATAGCAAGTTTAAGTTAAGTGTTTAATACACCATGTCTAGCCCAAAAAGTCCCTCCAACTTTTTGGGCTTTTTGTTTTTTGACCTCAGTATAGTCTTAAAAAGACTTACTTTTTTTATCTTTGCTGTCCTGTAAAAAGACCAATTAGAGATGAGTTTACAACAAGATGTCATGGCGGCCATGAAAACGGCCATGAAGGAGAAGGATCAAGTAGCCCTAGAAGCATTAAGAGCCGTGAAATCGGCCATATTGTTAGCGCAAACCTCAACAGGTTCAAAGGCTGAACTATCGGAGGAAGAAGAGCTAAAGATGCTTCAGAAATTGGTAAAGCAGCGCAAGGATAGTGCTGCTATTTATATGGAGCAGAATCGTGAAGACTTGGCGAAACCAGAATTGGACCAGGCCGAAGTCATTAGTCAGTTTTTACCCGAAGCGATGAGCGAGGCCGAAATTGAAAAGTTGGTCGAGCAAACCATAGCGGATGTAGGCGCTGACGGCATGAAGGATATGGGTAAGGTCATGGGAATTGTAAATAAAGCATTAGCAGGTAGAGCCGATGGTAAGACCATCGCTACCATAGTAAAGGCCAAATTAATGGCTTAACAGGTATAGGCTGCGTAGTTCAACCTGCCACGTCTTGCGCCGGGCAAGGCGGGCTGAATAGAGCATGAATGACTTATTATGTCTACATACTATTCAGTGCGAAGCACAAAAAGTCGTATGTTGGTATGACGAATGATTTGGAGAGACGTTTATTGGAGCATAATTCGGGTTATTCTCCATATACGTCAAAGTTTGGGCCCTGGGAGTTGTTGCATGCAGAGTCTTTCGAATCAGGACAAGATGCTAGACTAAGAGAAAAGTATTTAAAGAGTGGTGCAGGGAGAAGATGGATGAAGAAAACTATAAAATGGCCACGTAGCTCAGCTGAATAGAGCACTGGATTTCGGCTCCAGCGGTCGTAGGTTTGAATCCTACCGTGGTCACGAATAAATACTTCAAAAAGAAAAAACGCCAAGCTCGCTTGAGCGTTTTTTTGTTTGAAGTATTTTCAGAGCGGAGCGCAAAGGATGCGAAGCAATCCAGGGTGCGACGCTATGATTTTGAACTTTGTGTTTTTGCGGTATTTTCAGAGCGGAGCGCAAAGGATGCGAAGCAATCCAGGGAGCGATGCTATGACTTTAGACTTCGTGGTTTTGTGGTATTTTCAGAGCGGAGCGCAAGGGATGCGAAGCAATCCAGGGCGCGACGCTATGATTTACTCAGATGGAGTTTAGATAAATTTCAGAGCGGAGCGTAAGGGTTGTGTAGGAATCCTAATGCTTAAGGAGTTTCACATTATGCGAGAACTGGTTGGGCCTGGCCTAACTTCAATTGAACATAATTCGTTTATTCCAATGGCGCACTACCTGTACCTCACAAAATTCCCTTACCTTTAATTGAGCTATAGCTGAGATAAAATCCTCAGTGTAGCATTTTTCAACCGTGTTGTCCATTGGAAGACAAGGTTGGCATGTTTAGCACCATACCATGAGATCGATCAATTATGTGTTTTTACTATTGGCCTTGGTTGCCGAAATTATTGGTACCATTGGTGGTTTTGGGTCCTCCGTGTTTTTTGTGCCGTTAGGGAATTTTTATTTCGATTTTTATTCTGTATTAGGCCTAACCGCTTTATTTCATCTCTCTAGTAACTTGAGTAAAATTGTGTTGTTTAAAAAGGGGTTGGATAAGAAGCTACTGTTAAGTATTGGCATTCCCTCCGTAGTATTTGTCATCCTGGGTGGTCTTGTGTCGAAAGTCTTGGAAACAACCTTTTTGGAAGTGTTTCTTGGACTGTTTCTAGTGGGTTTAAGCCTATTTTTTTTAATAAAACATAAACTTAATATTGCAGCACATACCAAAAATGCTATTGTTGGTGGCTCCTTATCCGGATTTTCCGCTGGTTTACTTGGTACAGGTGGTGCTATTCGTGGGTTGACCATGGCTGCCTTTAATCTCGAGAAACATGTGTTTATTGCCACATCGGCATTTATAGATTTTATGATAGATTTCTCGCGCACCTTCGTCTATTACAATAACGGTTACATCCATGCCCATGATTTAAAATATGTACCGTTTTTAGTGGTGATAGGACTTTTGGGAACCTATCTTGGAAAAAAGATATTAGCCTATATCCCGCAATCCCAATTTAGAAGGTTATCGCTGGTCTTTATCCTGATTATAGGTCTAGCCACGCTGATCAAATTAATGCTCAATTAATGAGCCATTAGAGTATCGGGTTTAGTATCAACGTTTTGTTTGATTGAGCTTGTGTTGCTTTAAAGGGATGGAGCTCACTAAACGTCTTTCACAAAAGTGGCAAAAACATATACAATCTTTTAAGGACCTCTATAAAATAAACCGTATTTTTAGGCTGTAATAAGAATTTATTAATGAAAAGAATATTAGTCACTGGTGGTGCAGGTTTCGTTGGGTCTCACCTTTGTGAGCGCTTGTTAAATGAAGGGCATGAAGTTATTTGCTTGGACAATTATTTCACGGGCTCCAAGCGAAACATTGAGCATCTGATGGATCATCATTATTTTGAGTTGGTACGTCATGACATTATCAATCCCTATATGATTGAAGTAGACGAAATTTATAATCTAGCTTGTCCGGCTTCACCGATCCATTACCAATACAATCCTATTAAAACCGTAAAGACGTCCGTTATGGGCGCCATAAATATGCTAGGGTTGGCCAAGCGTGTTAAGGCAAAAATTTTACAGGCTTCGACCAGTGAAGTTTATGGGAACCCAACGGTACATCCACAACCCGAGAGTTATTGGGGCAATGTGAATCCTATTGGCCTGCGCTCCTGCTACGATGAAGGCAAGCGCTGCGCCGAAACCCTGTTTATGGACTATCACAACCAAAATAATGTAAACATTAAGATAGTAAGGATTTTTAACACCTATGGCCCTCGCATGCACCCTAATGATGGTCGTGTAGTGTCTAATTTTATTGTTCAGGCCTTGCTCGGTGAGGATATCACCATTTTTGGCGATGGTACCCAGACCCGGAGTTTTCAATATATCGATGATCTCATTGAAGGGATGACACGGATGATGAATTCCAGGGATGGTTTTATCGGCCCCGTAAATATTGGGAATCCTCACGAATTCACCATGTTGGAGCTGGCGAATTTGGCCTTGGAACTGACCAATTCCAAATCCAAGATTGTGTATTTGCCCTTACCACAGGACGATCCTTTGCAACGCCAGCCTGATATTAGCCTCGCCCAAAAGGAACTGAATGGTTGGTCGCCTGAGGTACATCTGGAAACAGGCTTAAAACATACCATTGCCTATTTTGATACCCTGCTCCAACAAGAAAATTATTAAAGAACATATCATCCTAACAAAAAAAGCCTCGATAGTTCGAGGCTTTTTCTATATATGTTATTGTTATATTATAAGGCGAAAACCATTTGTATATGGGTTTGATAGTGATTATTATCAAAGCCACTTTCTGCGTGGTCAAAGGCAAACTTTGCTATAGTTTGTAAGCGCACTCCAATGGTTTGCCGTCTGTTTAACCACACTTGGATACCACCACCTAAGTTGGCAGAAATATTCGTTTCATCTACGGTAAAGAAGCCGACACCAGCATTAGCGTATAGGTCTAACCAATCCCAATCAGGGATGATATGCTTTCCAAAATAATACTTCACATGGGTATCAAAGGACATATAGGTGTAATCTTCTGTAAGCAACGCACCATCAATTCGCTTTCCTTCTGCAAAAGAGTTAAGTGTAAAGGCTTGTTCAATAGCAATTCCTGAAGTCCAGGCCAGCTCAATACCAGCAGAGATGGGCAGATTAATGCCCCAATCGTCTAGACCATTAAATGGCGACTGTGTCCCAGCACTATTAATGGCATTTAGTCCAATACTGGCGAACCACTCCTTATCATTTCGTTGGCTGAATGCGCTTAACGTTATACAAATCAGTAAAGTAGATAGCAATAGCTTTTTCATAAAAACAAGATTTATAAGTTTCAAAGTTAAACTTTATGACATATAAAACAAACCCTTAATCGAATAAAACCAAAAAAACTGTTTAGTGTGGCGGTTTATTATGAATGACCTGGCGCTTTAAGGTGTAAATAATCCGCTTTCGGTCTGCCCAAAGGGCATTCCTATAGTCTTTATTGCGAATAAACATTCCAATCCTGGCTAGGAGTTCTTTAAAATAAATCGCGGTGTAAAGTATCCTGCGTCTAAAGCCATCGTACTTCGGGTATTTTAGACGTAGGGTCAAGAAAATTTTAACTAAGGAGCTATAGTTTTCGTGGCCTACTATGTCATGGCCAAATAGTTCATTATGATAGCTTAAAAATGACCTTATGTTTTTGTTTTTAAGTTGGGTTTTTGAAAATGACGCCCCTAAGCATTTACTTACTAAAATATGATCATACGCCGTGCGAAAGCCAATAGCCTTTAACGTATGGCCGTAATCGCTTACCTGAAAATTGAGAATGTTATGAAGCAATAAATGATTACTGCTGGGCAAACAACTATTTTTTATCATTTGCTTTTGCATCAAGACATTAGCGTTAACAAGAGAATTTATAGTGTAGTTAGTAAAGAGTTTTCTATGCAGCTCAACCGCAGCTAGGTGAGTATCCGTGCGTAACCGTGGTAAATGTTTATGTTCAAAAAAATCATCACCAAAAGTGGTTTCGATAGGATAATAGCCTTCCTTTTTAAGCATATCAAAAGCCAAATCCAACTGATCTACAGCTATCAAAACATCTATATCTCCAATCATACGTTCACCAGGATCCTTATAGATATTGGCCATAAGTAACGCAGCACCTTTCAAAAGCACATAGTCTATGGCGTTACGATCCAATACTGTTGTTAGTTTAAGGATTTGTGTTTTGATGCTCTCGTTGCGATTGCGGTTAATGGCGGTCAGCTCTTCGAGATAGTTGTTAAGTTCTTCTGGCAACATATGCAATAGTGCCTTTTGCTTTAGTCGGCAGTAAATGGTGGGCAAAACCAAATGCTTGCTACCTTCTATAACTAGGGCGTCCCAATCAAAATCGGGTTGCTCCAATAGTTGTTGCAGTTCCGAATTAGGGGTGTCCCAACTCAAAATCTTTGCTATCGTGCGATATGTGCCTAAACGACTGGCCATCTAATTATTTATCGCTAAGGTACTATTTTGTCCTTGTTATTTTTAGCTTTTGAAGAGTTTGGACACTGTTTTTACCATGTCTTCTGTATCGCTGTAGCGCAGTGTATAGAACTCAAGTTTGTCCAGCCATCCTAAGAATGCTCGTGCATAAACTTCACCAGGATGTATCCAAGAGTCTGGAATAAAGGTTTCCAAGGCGTCTTTTACGGTGATTGATTCTAATACCGTTTGACTTTCTGGTGTGTAGTTGACTAGAACCATGGCTTTACAAGGGTAGTGGCGGTTTGACGGTGGCGGACAAGGCAAATACTTCAATAGGCCTTTAGCGGTATTAAAGGTTATCTCTGGTATGCTTTCAAGTTCTGGGAACCAAGGCTCCAAGACCTTAAAGCTTTTTTGTTTTATGGATAGTGCTGCAGGATTATAATAGATATGCCCATCGGTTTTACCCAAGGGCGCTATATCATCGGCAAGCAATTTATAGCCATGGGCAGCGAGTAAGCCGCACAATGTACTTTTGCCACTTCCTGAATTTCCTATAAATAAGATGGCTGTTTCTTCATCCGTTATAGCTGAAGCATGTAAGGTGCCTAACCAGTCGTCTTCGGATCTGTTGTGAATTATATTAGAAAGTAGTAAGTGAAATTTTCCTTGAATAAAGTGGTATTGTGACTTGGGTACCGCCATAATTAAGCGCTCATCCTTAAACAGGTTAAGATAGTTCTCATCCACATAGATGTCAAAAACAGATGTACTGTGTTCTGCGCTTACTATTTCATACTGCGCTAAAGCTGGATGTACCGCTTTGAGCACGTTTGGCTTATCGGCATGAAGTGTTATATAGGTATCTGCAATGCTATAGGTCTTCCTAATTTGGCGCTTTTGAGACGTAAAGGCTATGCTACGGCACAAGGGTGACTCTTGTTCTATCTGGCAAGAATACAGATAGTCGCTAAGTTGTGTGGCGATGGCAGCAACTTCTCTCTCAGGTAGGTCATGTAATAAGTTGCTAAATGCCTCTCTGCTAGGAGCTTTTACGTACAAGTCAAGAAGATGTTTAAAGCTCGCACTTACAACGCTGTAGCTATTCGAATTGGGGAACCACAACACAAAGTAGTCACCAAAGCGGTGCTCTAGGGTTGGTGCTATGGTCTTTTCCAAACGGTAAGAATTGAATTAACTAAAAGGGTCTCCTCCTGGATCTAGTGGTGTAGTTTGGGCCTGTGATTTTTGGGGGTTTAATATCACAAACGTACCTACTGCCGTTAGAGCAGCATACTTCCCCATTTTCTTTAGGGCTTCCTTACGTGTGATTTTATCGTTGGGGGTATTTTTTTTCATAGTTCTTGGTTGAACAACAGACCAAAAATAATAAAATATTTTATATGGTGCGTTTTATTTTAAAAGGTTTACAATTTATAAACATAAGGCTAAGGGTACTGCTAGCGTTTTGCGTCTTAGCCTTATGCTGTAAAGGGTTTATCTTAAAATTATCTTTTGTGTTTTGCTCAGGATCCCATCAGATACCTCTACAATGTAAATACCACTTGTTAAGGCACTGGCATTAATGGTTTGGGTACTTACATTAGCCTCTAGCGTTTGGCTCATTACCGCACGGCCTTGTAGGTCATAGACTTGAGCTGTGCTTGTTGTATTAAGTAAACCAGAAATGACTATTTGTTTATTGGCATTCGCAAAAATAAACAAAGAGTCGAGCTCGTTTTCTGCTGTAGATAAGGCGTTTTCTGCAAATCTTAAGAAGAAACGGCCGCTACCTGATAACACCGTGCTTGGTGTAATGGTGTAATCGCCAGAATTTAATGTGGTAAAGGTATTTTCAACGCTATCTTCAATGATTACATCAATACTTTCCGGTACCACTGAATTGCTGTTTAAGCTAAAGGTTATCTGCTCATTAGGGTTAAGATTCACCACTAAAGGTACTACCACATCTGTTAAGTTGGCATAAGGTAAGGACTGGTTAAACAAGGCTATTCCTGCATTATCCTCTACCAAATGCGTATATACGCCATTGGCGTTTTGATCATAAGCTCCTGTATCATAGCCAGGGTCTAAGCCTAGGGTATTGATATCCCTAAAATACACGTTGGTCACAAAAGACGTTGACGCAGTATTTAAGTTTAGGATGGCATGGGCAAAGTTGTTGGTGTTGGCTGCATTACGTCCTGCAATAAAGTCGTCACTAGTGCCAGTGCGTCTCATTGTAGTTGTAAAGTCAATGCCAGAGCCGCCACTTGAAGGCGCTGCCACAAAAAAGCCTTGGCCTGGAGCGATTAATAAATCTTGGTTTACATTTAAATCCCATACCGTCCAGCCGTCAGAGGCATTACCATCATAACCATAAACACCATAAAAAGAGTCATTGATATTCGTTGTGGGTACGTTTTCAGACAGAAAATCACCGATATCTATATAGCTTGGATAGGGATTTCCTATAAGGTTCCAGAAACTTGTATTGTCCACCAGAGTTACTGCAACAGATCCATTATTTGGTGTGCCTGTAAAAGCTAACGTTTCACCACCAGAAGCTTGGGTGCCTGCTCTATAGCCTGTACCTGGAGTAATCTCTGTGTTAGCATTGGTGCCTGTATCATAGTTGGTATAAGCATTTTCAACAGGGTTAAAAGGGGCAAATGCGCGTATATTTCCAGATGCTGCCAAAGCCCCTGAGTTTGCTGTGGCAAAAGGCCCAAAATCTTGACCAGAAACTGGTGAGGCTATTAAATCATTGGTGCCTGTAGCTCCTACTTGCGCTGTGTAGCGGTTGTAAGTCACGTTTCCAGTAGCAGTGCCGCCAACTATTAAACTTGAATATTCATTAGAGTCTGATTCTAAGGTCAGGGTGCCATCATTAGTTAGATTTCCGCTTACGTCCACACTTGCAGCTTTAGCCACAGTCAAGTCGCCATTTATGGTGACTGTAAGATTAGCACTCACAGTTAAGTTTGTATTAACCGTTACTCCACCAGTAGCGTCAATAGAAAGGTTTGTAACTTCATCGCCTTGCAAATCACCAGATTCTATAGTTTGAGCTGATGCTGAATCATATATCAACGTTGAACCCGTTCCATTCGCTATCACAGATCCACCAGTAGGAATAATATCACCAGAAATGGTTAAGGTTCTTCCATTTAAATTTAAATTACCATTAGTTAATGTTAAGTCATTCGGTAAATCCAAATTTTGATTCATTGTAACATCATTTGCAGATTTATCAATTAATAAAAAATCTATCACTAAAGGATCAGTGGAAGATGTTACTGTTTGTGCATTCCCACCCGTAAAAAATACGGCTCTTCCGTTGGCGGTAAATGTACCGCTATCATTAAAGTTACCTTGAACAATTAAATCACCGCCACTTAAGTTAGAGAGAGAAAACTGTCCATTATTAACAAAGTTACCTTTAACGGTTAGCGGTTGTGTCATGTCATTACTACCAAAATCCAAAAACAAATTTGAACCACTATCAATTGTCAAATCACCACCACATGCCGCTGCTACAGCCGTTCCACCAGCACCAAAATCAATAGTAGTATTATTTGAAATTGTAACATTATTTGGATAACCAGCCCCTGAAGTAGCACTCCATTCAGTACCTCTGCCATAGTTGCCACCGCTTGCGTATATTAAAGTAGAGCTTGAACCATAAGTTGGAGCAATACTGGTAAAACCACCTGCTTCAATTCTCCAGGTTCCATTCACGGAAAAGCTTCCAGCACCACTTATTCCTCCATTAGAGGTCAGTGTGTTATCAGCATCAACGGTGAAAGTTGTACCAGATGCAATTTCAACAGTTGTTACAGTAGCATCAACATCCAATGCGATATTATGATTTATGTTCACTGGAACCCCTGCAGGTGGCACTACACCAGCCGACCAAGATGAAGCTGTATTCCATGTTGTGGCTCCTGACGCTGTAGTCCAGCTTGACTGCGTAGTAAAAGTTTGAGGAGTACTGTAATGAATAGAGTACATCCAATAATCAGAGGTTGGGCCAGAAACTGTTGTTGAAAATACGTTATAATCAACTTGAGTGTTTGCAGGTTGTCCAGGTATTGTTGCTGTACCTGATGTGCCTGTAAATGAAACTGGAACAAGCGTAGAATTTGCTTCATCACCACCTGTCCAATACCTTAAATATACTATTTCTTCTGATGATAAATTATCACTTATCGTCACACTAATTTCCACGTCTTGTAGAGGATATACATTTCCAGATGGTAATCTCGTGACATTATCAATAGTAGCTGGCTCTTCAGATGTTACCATAAAAATGGCATTTGTATTGGTGTAATTATTATCTTGAAAATTTACTGTATACCAATTTCCATTTGTTACAGTTATAGAATTGTCTGATCCACTGTTGATAGCATATGATTGCAATGTATTTGGGATAACTGTAACATTTTTCCAAGTATTTTGATAATAATTCGTACTAGGTCCACTACTAAACACCCAATCATAGCTTCCTGCTACAATATCGCCACCTGAAGCTTCAACATTAATGAAAGTTTGATATCTTCTAGTTCCATCAGTAATTAGAGTTATATCTCCCGTTGCCGATTGATTGGGATTTCTTAAAGCATCGACTGTAGGAGGATTATTAAAACCGTCCCAATTTCCTGGCAAATTTATGCTCTCTGGTTCAAATATTTGTTGAGCATTTCCAGTAAAGCTAAAGAATATTAAAAAAACAAAAAGTACTTGTTTTAAAATGAAGTAAAACTGTCTCATAAGCTTATAATAGATTTGTTGTAATCTTGTGTTAGTGTGTTAATTATTTGTAATCAAATATAGTGTAGTTTTTTAAAATTAAAAAGCGCAATCGTTTTCGTGTGGATAAATTTAGTAGTGAGTAGTGAGTAGTGAGTACAGAGAAGTTAGAAGTGAGAGGTTAGAAGTTAGAGGTTAGAAGGTGCTTTGGTGTTGGGTTTTCTGTGATGTGGTGATTCGTGATTCGTGAGTAGTGATTCGTGAGTAGTGAGTAGTGAGTAGTGAGTAGTGAGAGGGTATGTAGGTTTTAGGTTTTGGGTGATAGGTGTTGGGGT
>CAZGDG010000090.1:0-10694 GCA_964524415.1 uncultured Flavobacteriaceae bacterium | reverse complement strand
TCTAAAATATTTGAAATCACTGTCGCTACCATTCGCCCTGAATAATGGCGAAACGGAGAGCGGTGAATTGTATTATCAAGTTTAGAAATTCGAGAGCCAAAAACAAAGTAAAACTTATCATTTATATTTTTTGATAAAGCATAACATTCTTCTAAGGAAACTGACAAATCAGCATCGATATATGCGATTTTGCTCGATTTTATATTTTTGGCTTTGATATACAACACAGCCGATCTGATGGCTTCTGCTTTCCCTTGATTGCGCTTAGAAACATAAACGTGAACACGATTTTCACATGTGTTTTTAATGTAATTCAACACAGAAATTGTATTGTCAGTAGAACCATCATCTGAAAAAACGAGGTTGACGTCCGACGTGTTTTTTAAAAAGTTGATATAAGCTTGCTTATCAAGGCGCTGAACTTCGTTATAGCAAGGTATTATGATTGTCATCATATTGATGTAGATTTAACTTACACGCAACTCAGCTTTAAGAACAATTAAAGCTAAACAGCCAAGATTTAATGTGATTAAAAAAAAAGACGCTATTTTCCTCGTGTGTATCTATAAGTGTTTCACTGACTCCATCAATTTTCTCTACTACATCTACTGCCCCTTCACAAGTATAAAATGCAACAATTGAAGGAATAGAGTTAAATACAAAATCACCTAAAGCTGAAAGCTTAACGTCTCTTTGCTTCAATAATAATCCGGCAATAGGTAGGTGATTGGATACTAAATGAAAATGTACGTTGTTCATAATTATTCTGTGATAAGGTTAAATGCTCCTTTTACAAGTATTTCAGAACTATCATTTAATTCATTGGTATCGAGGATTTCTACATACCCGTTATTGGATGAGCCGATCTTGATTTCTTTCTTTAAAAAAGTGAAACCTTCTTCGGATGAAGTGTCGAGAACGAGTACAAAATACTTACCATCCAATTCGACAAGTGCTTCTTGTGGCAAAGCAGTTTTTGTTTGTGATGTTGTGAAGATATTGGCTTCAACATACATCCCTGGATTGAATTTTGAAGAAAGACTTTCATTTGATAAATGTCCGTGAATACCAACGGTTCGGTTTTCTGGATCAACCTCTTTATTCACTAAATGGACTGTAGCATCATAAATTGTAGAATAGTCCTCCTGCAAAGAGAATTTTATAGACTGGCCTACTTTGACGTTCGGAAGATCTTTTTCAAAAATATTGAGTTCTAAATGAATATGATTGGTATCAACTATTGTTACAGCTGTTTGAGAAGGTGCTAAAAATGCCCCTCTGGCTATGTTAACTTTGGTAATAAAACCGCTAATTGGCGAAGCAATAGTAATGGTTGAACGGATATTTTCGAGAGTTAATTTCTTTGGATCAATACCCATAAGCGTTAATTTCTTTCCTAATGATTCTAATTTTACTCTTGTAACTGTATAGTCAGATTCTGCTTTTAAGAATTTTTTTTCTGATGTTACCTTGTCTTTTACCAAATTATTTTGTCGCTCAAAATCAGACTTTAAATAAGCTAGCTGCCCTTTTGCTTGCAGATAATCTTGTTGAATTTGAATAAAGTCCGGATTCTCCAAGGAGAACAAAGTTTGTCCTTTTTTAACCTGCTTACCTGGGAGTAAATCGATATGTGTTACGGTTCCTCCAAAATAGGTGCTCACAGCAGCTCTATTTTCTGGCGGAACATTAAACATACCGGTAGCTTTTACGATTTCATGAAAGGGTTTAATTACCGGCTTACCCAATTCCATATTTGAGGAAGAAAACTGTAATTGGGTTAGTTTATACTCATTTTCTTTTACGGTCTCAGATTTTAATGTGTCTGTTGGGGCTTGGTCGTTACCAGAGGAACACGAAGACATTACGATTATTGTAGCAACCATTAGGATGATAAGTATTTGTTTCATTATTGATATTTTATTGATATTTTTCATTCTCAGTTCATTAAATAGTTTGCATCCAGTACAGTCATGTTGTACTGAAAAAGTGTTGTGAGGTAGTTAGATTCTATGCTCTTGGCATTTTCCAAAAGCTGTGTGTATTGCAAGAAGTTTATTTCCCCATTTTGGTATGCTTTGATGGCATGGAAAAGGGTTTCAGTTGCTAATTTTTTTCCTGTTTTGGTGTAGTAATTAATTCCTTCTTCCAATTGTCTGAGGTCGGATTGCAATGCTTCGTATTTTGAGATCAACTGTACCTTATAGTTTTTATTTTCAAGCTCTAATATGTTTACTCGTGTTTTTGCAGCGGATATTTTCGATTTTTGACTTCCGAACCATAAAGGTATAGAAAGGCCTACCTGAAACCCTGTGTATGATTGCCTTCCTACTCCATTATTAGACCCTTGAAATACATCAATATTCAAATCGGGTAGCAACTTTTGCTTTTCCAATGACACTTGTTGATTGGTTAATTTCAATGCGTCACTGTAATAGTTTAATGTCGGATGTTTTAATGTATCAAGCGATAAAAGATTTAATCGCGTAAGCGAGCCATCACTAACTTCAAATTCTGTGTCGGTTTGAAGCCACTGATTTAGATTACTGTAAGACTTGTTTATACTCTCTTTTATTTGATTAAGCTGTAAAGAGATTTCCTTTCTTTTCGTTTCTGCTGTCAACTTCTCCAGATAGTTAGACTCACCTTGTTCAAACCTTTTTGTGGCTGCATTTTCAAATGAGCCATACAAACTATCCAAATAGGAATAGTTTTTAAGCATTTGCTGCCAATACACAATTTCGTAGTATGATTTGGAAACCTCTCTGCTGACAAGCCGCTTGTCAATAAGATATTGATCAGCCATCAGTTTTGATTTGCTCTTGGCTATTTTTCGTTGTGCTCCGTATACTGTTGGAAATTGAATCGTTTGACTTAAGCCCCAAACATTAAGAGGGAGATTATTGGGCGCGATGTTATTCTGATCTTTTCCGTAGTAAATATCCGTTTTGTTTATATCTATGGCACTTCCTTCTAGTTGTTTGCTTTGATTTATTCTTTGTTCGGATGCTCTTAAACCAGAATTGTTTTTTATTGCCAGATTTATGGCTTCCTCTACATTTATTTTTTTATTTTGACTGTGACTTAAAATTGGAATTGTCATTAAAAATAGTATTAAAGCTAACTTTCTGTTTACTTTGATCTTTAGTTTAAAACCTTGTCTATCAAACAGAGCGTATAGCACTGGAAGTACAATTAAGGTAAGTGCAGTGGCAGATATTAGTCCACCTACCACTACAGTTGCTAAAGGTCTTTGTACCTCTGCACCTGCGGAGGTAGAAATAGCCATTGGTAAGAAACCAAGAGCAGCTGCAGAAGCCGTTAGTAACACAGGTCTTAATCGATTTTTTGTGCCAATTAGAATCCGTTTGTTTATATCAGCGATTCCTTGTGCCTTTAACTCTTTAAATTCTTCTATCAGTACTATACCGTTGAGAACCGCAATACCAAAAAGAGCAATAAAACCTACACCTGCTGATATACTAAAAGGCAGGTCTCTGAAGTATAGAAGTAGAACACCTCCAATTGCAGACATGGGTATAGCGCTGTAAATGATTAAGGCTTCTTTTACAGAATCAAAAGCGAAATAGAGTAACACAAAAATGAGGATCAGGGCTATTGGAACAGCAATCATTAATCGCTCTTTTGCAGTTCTTAGATTTTCAAATTGACCACCATAATCTATTGTATACCCTATAGGAAGTTGGATTTCGTTATCAATTACTTGCTGAACGTCTTTTACAACAGATTCTAAATCACGACCCCTAACGTTGACTCCAACCACAATTCTTCTTTTTGTATTATCTCTTGAAATTTTGGCAGGCCCTTTTGTATAAGAAATGGTAGCAAACTCACTTAACGGTAGTTGATTGCCGTTTGGTAATTGTACGGTTGCTGTTTCAATGTCCTGAATATCTTTGTGGTGTGCCTTGTCAAACCTAACAACTAAATCAAATTGTTTCTCACCTTCAAAGACTGTTCCGGCTGGTTTTCCTGCAAATCCCATTTCGATAAGGTTATTAAGGTCTTCGACGTTCAATCCATACTTTGCTATTTTTCGTCTGTCGTACTTTACCGACATTTGGGGAAGTCCTGCGACTTTTTCCACAATAATGTCGGCAGCACCATCTATATTTTGAATCGCCTTTTCTACTTCTAAAGCCTTTTGATAAAGAATATCCAAATCCTCACCAAAAATCTTGATGGCTAAATCTGCTCGAACTCCTGTGATTAATTCATTAAAACGCATTTCAATGGGTTGAGTAAATTCAAAATCTACTCCCGGGATTTCTGTTAGTGCCGCTTTGAATTTGTCCGCTAATTCATCCTTACTTTGGGCCGTAACCCACTCTTCTTTCGGCCTTAGCTTGATTATGACATCACTTTCTTCCATAGACATGGGGTCTGTTGGAACCTCGGCTGCACCAATTCTACTTACCACTTGATCGACTTCAGGAAATCTTTTCAGAATCTTTTCTATACGGGTGGTTGCAAGAACTGTATTGCTTAATGATGTTCCGGTTTTTAATACCGGTTGAATCACAAAATCTCCCTCATCCAGTGTGGGGACAAATTCGCCTCCCATTCGGGTAAACAAAAAGCCAACAATAACTAAAAGGGAAATCGCTAAACTGAGAACAAGTTTCTTTCTGCGGAGTGCCCAGGCGATAGTTGGCTTGTATTTTTCTTCTAAAAATGTTGTAAGGCGTTTAGAGATTGTCTTCTTGTCAGTATCTGTTGGTTTAATAAATAGGGAGGCCATAACTGGAACATATGTAAAGCAAAGGATCATAGCTCCTGTCAACGCAAAGGAAAACACAAGGGCCATCGGTCTAAACATTTTACCTTCAACGCCTACCAAAGAGAGGATTGGAATGAATACGATAATGATGATGAGCTGTCCGAAGACTGCCGAGTGCATCATCTTACTTGCACCGTGGTAAGTAATGTTATCAATAAAATTTTGTCTTTCGTTTTTAGGAAGTTCTATCAATTTGGAACGCTCTGCTGTAATCTTAAAAGCAATGAACTCCACAATAATGACAGCCCCATCGATAATGATACCAAAATCTATCGCTCCAAGGCTCATTAGATTTGCATCCACGCCAAAGATGTACATGAGCGAGAGTGCAAAAAGCAAACACATGGGTATAACAGAGGCAACAACTAAACCTGAACGTATATTGCCTAATAGCAAAACCACTACGAAAATGACAATCAAACATCCCAGTATCAGATTTTCTGCAATTGTAAAGGTTGTTTTGCCTATGAGTTCACTTCTTTCCAGAAAAGGGTTGATGGTGATACCGGGAGGCAAAGAGGGTGCAATTTGATCAACTCTTTCTTTTACTGCATCGATCACTGCTTTTGAGTTGGCACCCTTCAGCATCATAACCTGACCTAGAACTTTTTCTCCTTCGCCATTTCCTGTAATTGATCCAAAACGTGTGGCATGGCCAAAACCAACTTCGGCAACATCCTTAATAAATATAGGAGTACCATTTCTATTATCAATCACTATATCTTCAATGTCCTGTAAAGAACCAACCAAGCCTTCACCTCTGATAAAATAGGTTTGATTCGTTTTTTCAATATATCCACCTCCTGCTACACTGTTGTTCTTTTCCAGAGAGGAAAAAACCTGAGTTACGGAGATATTTAAACTTCTAAGCTTTTCAGGGTTTAGTGCCACTTCATATTGCTTTAGATAACCTCCCCAAGTATTCACTTCAACTACTCCTGGTATTCCGGAGAGCTGTCGCCTAACCACCCAATCCTGTATGGTACGAACATCAGATAGTGAATACACTTCCCTATATGCAGAATCGACTTCTATAACATATTGATAAATTTCACCCAGACCTGTAGTAATTGGTCCCATAAACGGCTTGCCAAAACCCGCTGGGATTTTTTCTTCGGCAGCCTTTATTTTTTCTGCTATTAATTGTCTTGGAAGATAAGTTCCAATTTTGTCGTTAAAGACAACAGTCACTACCGAGAGACCAAATTTGGATACTGATCGAATTTCCTTTACATCCGGAAGATTAGCCATCTCCAACTCCACCGGATAAGTTAGAAACTTTTCTACATCTTCTGTGGCAAGGTTTCTTGACGTTGTTATGATCTGAACTTGATTATTGGTTACATCAGGAACAGCACCAATGGGGATTTGAGATAAAGAATAGAAACCAAATCCAATGATTCCTGCTGAAAATAAAAGTACAATGAGCTTGTGATGTATGCTGTACTGGATAATTTTATCTAACATTGATATGTCTTGTTTTAATTACATACCAAATGTAGAGGTGGTTGTCTAAGGCTTTTCTCAAGCCTTTCTTAAGATTGGCTTAAGATTTTAGCTTAGAAGATATTTACGCAACTAAGTGGCCATCTTATCCTGTTAATACCATAGCAACTGCACCACAACGTGTGGTTAAAAAAATTGCCTTTGTAATACTTTCTAAACTGTTTTAGCATCAAGGTGCCTAAAATGACTAAGAAAACAATGCTAAATGCATATAGATAATACTCCATTTGTTGATTCGGCTTAAGTAAGGTAATTAATAACGGTAGAATACCGCTAACTCTTTAAACTGCACAGATGGCAATGCTGGCGGTTGAAAATATTTCATCATTCGCACCAAGTACAGCAGCTATTAATAAAGTTATCACTATGTATGTAATGATTTGCTAAATAATCGTCGTTTGTATTTTTATAAACAGCTTTTCATTATTATTCATTCATGAAGTATCACCTATTCTCGTTTTGTTATTACATAGAATATCAAGGGTACGGAATCAAAACCAGACTGTAAGTTTAGTTCCTTGTCCGATATCACTAGTGACTTTTAATTTCGCTTGTATAGCATCAGCACACTTTTTTACGATAGACAGTCCTAATCCATTACCAGATATATGCTTATGATTTAATGCGTCAGAGCGGTAGAAGCTATCATAAATAAGGGCTAGGTCATCTTTCTGAATTCCTATTCCATCATCCTTGATAGTGCAAATAGGTCGATTGTTACTAATACCAACCCTAACACTTATTGTGCCATGGTTATTAGAATATTTAATCGCATTGCCTAATATATTATCAATGATAATATTACTGTAATAATGTGGTACAAGTACATTATCTGATTGATTAAAATCCAGATTTATTTTCAGATCTCTCTCTTCAATCTGGTTTTTAAAATGTGATATTGATTCATCGACAAGGGATGGAAGCGAGATTAAAGTGTTGTTTTTATTATTAGCTGAGGATTCCAAACGAGCGAGTAATAGCAATTGCTCTATAGCAATTGTCATTCGCTCAATTTCTTTTAAGCTAAAATTAATTTTCTCTTCGTACTCTTGCTGAGTTCTGGGCTTTCTTATGAGCACTTCCAACGTGCCTCTAAGGATAGCAAGTGGTGTTCTTAGTTCATGAGAGGCATCAGAAGTAAATTGCCGCTCTCGTTCAATAGCCTTTTCAATGCGTTCGAGCAATGCGTTAAAATTGGAGGATAACTCGTGGATTTCGTCTTTATGATCTGGTAAGGTCACCCTTTCTTTCAGGTTATTTTTGGTAATTCGAGAAATGGTATTTGTAACATCTTTAACCGGTTTTATACTTCTTCCAGCTAAAAACCGTGAGACAAAATACAAGCATCCCAGTACAATTAGAAATGAGACAATCAATACGTTTCGCAGGCGGAGCAAAACTGATTGAGCTGCTTCTGAAGATATGGCAGCCAAAATATAGCCTTTAATTTTTCCGTTTTGCTCTATTGGAAGTTGAACCTGTCTTAAGGACCTATCTTTTAATTTGCTATCAAAATGTCCATCAAATTCTAAGGTCTTAAATGGTAAGTAATCTTGCTTTAAGTTTGGAGACTTATCCATCAATCTACCTTTATTATCAATTAACTGAATAAATACGGGGTGTACTTGTATTTCTCTGTGTTCCCTTTCTTCCCATTCTGTTTTATTAATAAATTGAATACTATCCCCAACAATTTTTATTTCATTGATGTGTTTACCTGCTTCAAAGGATAAGTTACTGTCCAGATTACTCAACACAGTCCCTTTTACTATGAAAAAGATAGTACCAAAAACAACAGCTATGATCATTGCTGTTGCAATCATATAACGAAAAGCTATTCTATCCTTAAAACTTAAACTCATACTTCTTTTGCGATATAGCCCACTCCACGAACTGTTTGGATATAATTTTCCTTATCGGACAATAGCAACTTCTTTCTCAAGGCATTGATATATACATCAATTACACTGGTATTGTAATCAAAATGAATATCCCATACACTTTCTATTATGCGGGTTCTTCTACATACTTTGCCTTTGTTTCGAATAAGAAACTCAAGCAAGGCAAATTCTTTCTGTGTAAGGTGTATTTCCTGATCACCTTTGTGCACCTGATGGGTTTCAGTGTTGAGAGTGATGTTTCCAAGCTTAAACACCGAATGTTCTCCAGATTTTGGCCTGAGTTGAACTTTAATTCTTTCCAATAGTTCTTCGAAATGAAACGGTTTTTTGATATAATCATTAGCTCCGGATTGCAAACCAAAAATTGTTTCATCAAGGGTGTCTTTGGCCGTAAGAAAGATAACGGGAGTGGATACGTATTCTTTACGAAACTTACGACAAATTTCAATACCACTTAGACCAGGAAGCATCCAGTCTAAGAGTAAGAGGTCATATTCGCCAGATAAGGCTAACTGAAGACCTTTTTTGCCTTCTTCGGCTACATCAACTGCAAAAGATTCCTCTTCTAATCCTTGTTTAAGAAAAGTTGCTATTCCAGACTCGTCCTCTACTAATAATATTCTCATAATACAAATATCTTGAAGGTTTGTTGATTTTTTATTAGTGTTTGCTTAAGATTTGCTTAAATATTATGCCTAACGTGCTATTTGGTATAGAACGTTTATATAGTGATAGTGGTAAAAATCATGCTCAGACCTTTGCTATTTACTCATAAAATTAGTAAAAAAATCGAACTATATAATTTTGCCTCACCCTGGGCATTTTCTTCACACCGTATTACAAAACATATTTTATTGAGATACAGTATGGATAATTATCTCGTGTATTATTTTTATACATTGATGTAGGTCGTTATTTTGTTTTTATTATTGCTTCTATTTCTTTAATGTAGTTTAGTTTGTCCAATTCCAGGATCGATTTATCATTATTAATTAGTTCAATGGCCTTGTTGAGATACTGTTCTCCTTTTTCAAAATCTTTGAGTGTAATATAGATTTCTCCAATCCAGCTGTAGGTGTCAAAATTTTTGGGATATTTTTCTATTGCCTTCAGTAAAATTTCTAAAGTAAAATTTAGATTGTTGTTACCGTATATATCATCGTAATCATTGTAATACTCTGAAGCAATACTGTTGAAGAATAACTCAGTCGGTTCGATTTTAAAACCTAATTCAGTTGAAATAGAGGAGTATATCCATTGATAATCATTCCAAGGGACTTTATTTCTCGAACCCTTAGCAAGATCAAAACAGATGTCTATTCTTCTCCCGTATTCTTTGAAAATTTCACTTAAAGCTTTACTCACAGTTACTCCTGGAGTCAGATCATGTGCTACTTGATGCTTGTAGTATTTCCATTCCAAATTTTCAGGCAATATTCTGGAATTTAAATAAGCGTTTAAAGAATCTGTAGCTGATTCATGTAAATCTCCATACGATTGCTCTCCAACTGAAAAATAGTAATAGTATTTATGAGAACTTGACGGAATCTTATCCAAGAAAACTTCAAACTGTGCTTGCTGCTGTTTATCCCCAAAGTCGAAATTCGAAGCACTACTAGCTATAGCACCATTGAAAAAATCAGGACTTTTGGATAGGGCGTATGAAGAAAAAATAGCTGTACGAGAATGGCCTATCAGTAAATGAAAATTTGAGATAGGATATTTTTTTTTCAATTCATTACTTAACTCTTTCTCTAAAAACAGTATTAAATCATCGGCCTGACCTCCAGACATATTAGGATTTGTCCATGAATTTCTATTTTTCCAAGGAAAAGTAATCCCTACAATTATTGCATCAGGCATCCATCGTAAAGTGCTTAAATAGTCAATTGTGTATAGATTGTATCTATAATTGCCCTGTAACTGTTTGTCTAGCAGGTATATAATTGGATACTCTGCCTTTGTTTCATTCTTTAGATTTTTGGGTAAGGTTATCTCTATGCCTATTGAGTCATTTAACGCTTCCGAATACAAACTTGTTTCTACAGATTTTTCGTAGGAAGAGAATTCTTGAGCCTTTGTAGAGCTTGTAATAATCAGCAGTAAAAAAAATATGTAATTCGTTCTCATTTATTGTTTTTATAGTATTTAGTTTTCGTAAAGATTACCATCAACTAGTGTATATCCTCAACAATACACTTATTAGTCTTATATATAACGACCAATCCCTTAAAAATTCTATTTATTTTTTTAGAAAAATAGTTATTCGCCAAAGGTAAACACAGCATAAAAGATGTAATAATAAAACAACAATATTATTTTTTGCTGCAATGTATATCAATGATGATGGTCAGCATAAAATAGAAATTAAGTTATTTTTGAGATTTTTGAGAGTGCTTGGCGATTTAACCCGAATTAAGCATTTGAATTCGAAACATCGGTTTATCATTCCAACCGAATATTGGGATTTGAAAGGAATTTAGCTT
>CAZGDG010000089.1:1328-10697 GCA_964524415.1 uncultured Flavobacteriaceae bacterium | reverse complement strand
CCTGACTGGTTCTCATAAACTCGCACGTGGCCAGAATCACTGCCGTTGCCGTCATTACCTACGGCTCCAATAGCGACTATGGTACCGTCCGAGGACAGGCTTACTGAAACGCCTGAAAGATCAAATACCGCTTCACCATCGATATCCTGGCCTACTTGCACCCAGTTACCTGACTGGTTCTCGTAAACGCGCACATGACCAGAAATATCCCCGTTATCGTCGTTTCTCTGTGCACCAATAGCAACTATGGTACCGTCCGAGGACAGGCTTACTGAAACACCTGTACGATCATCTGGCGCTTCACCATCGATGTCGTTACCAATTTGGACTTGAGAATACGTTAGTAAAGAAAAAAATAATATGATTAGTAGTAATAATTGTTTCATGAGTAAAAAATAGAAATTTATAAACTTAAAACTATAAAAATATAGAATTGATAAATTTGTGATTTATTCGAAAATATTTGCATTGGCTTGTTCTTCAGAACTTACATTTTAGCTACCAGTTAAATGATTATTAATTAAAAAGTTTTTTAATTATTGAATGAGGAGCTTCTCAATGCCCCTACTATTTTGTGTAGTCACTTCAACTATATATAAACCTGATTCTAAATTAAATGTATTCACTGTGCGATGTTTCGAAGCTAAAATTAATTGACCTAGATTATTATAAATATTCACATTTTGTAACTCAGATGGGGTTTCTAATTGAACGGTGAATTGGTTCTTGGTTGGATTTGGATGAATTCCAAAATCTAATTCGCTTTGTTCTTTTACTGATAACAATGCTGATAAATCATAGACTCTTACGTGTCCTGAACCATTGGCACTATCAGAGTTTGTTTCTGCTCCTATAGCTAAGTTAGTACCATCAGCTGACAAGCTAACTGAGGTTCCGCTGCGATCTCCAGGGTTTTCACCGTCAATATCAGGACTTAGCAATGACCATACATTTTGATTGATTTTATATACACGAACGTGACCGGAATTTATACCATTACCACCATTATTGGGAGCTCCAATAGCCAATATCGTCCCATCATCTGATAGACTCAATGAATAACCAGAACTATCACCAGCTGTTTCGCCATTAATATCTTGTCCTATCTGATTCCATGTATTGCCATCTAATTGATAAACACGTGTACGTCCTGATCCATTTCCATTCCCATCTCCTCCAGTAGCGCCTGTTGCCACTATCAATCCATCTGATGAAAGTTTTACTGAATAACCGTTATTATCAAATGGAGCATCTCCATCTAAATCCTGACCTATTTGTGTCCATATCGCTCCATTATAGTGAAAAATGCGAACATGACCAGATCTGTTGCCATTTCCATCATTCCAATTAGCGCCAATAGCAACAGTTAACCCATCATCAGATAGACTAACTGCTGAACCACTGTAATCGTTAGAAAACTCACCATTAATATCCTGCCCAAGTTGCATCCATGTAGTACCACTATATTGAAAAACACGCACATGGCCGGAATCAGAACCATTACCATCATTAAATGGAGCTCCAATAGCTACAATAGACCCATCTGAAGATAGGCTTACCGAGCTACCGCTAAAATCATCAGCACTTTCACCATTTATACTCGAACTTAATGGTGTCCACGTACCATTATTATTAAAAAAAAATCTTACGTGTCCCGAAAAGTCACCATTAGAATTATTTCCTGAAGCACCAATTGCGATTATTGAACCATCATCTGAAAGACTTACGGAACTCACACCATCAAATATGTTCTCAGCATCTATATCTGACCCTATTTGTGTCCACAACCCACCTATTAAATTATACACACGCACAGTTCCTGAGGCATCTGCAGTACCAAAAACATCATTATTAGGAGAAGAAATAGCTAATACAGAACCATCTGCTGAAAGCGCAATATGTCTTCCGCTATTATCAAGTGCCGCTTCTCCATCGATGTCTTGTCCAATTTGAGTTTGAGAGTATGGCAGCAATGGTAAAAGGGATATAATAAGTAATAATTGTTTCATGAGTAAAAAAATTTTATAAATTTCAATTTACTTTTTATAAATATATTTTCCTAATTTTCTTACAAAACTTAGTATTGGCAAGATCTTAATTATTAAAAAATATCTACGAAGGCTAGTTATTCACATTTTATATTACATCTATTAGTTTTTTTAAAATTTTTAAAATTAAAACTGATGTTTATTATAGCTTGTTAATACTTGGTATAACTTTTTTAAGCTTTGTTTTGATATATCATAGTTTACATCTTGTTATTGTTTAATTAACATTAATTTTATATTCAACTCCTTTATAACTAGATAACTTCTAAAAATTATAAACAGTTGTTGACAACAAATTTTACGTTGTTAATTGTATTTATTCTTGAATAAAAAAGGTTAATTTCTACATTATTTTGTTTGATAAATTATTTGGAATATCTGCTTAAAAAATTTGCTTGTTTGAATAAGGCTGTGGTTTGAAAATTTTAGTGGATTTTCAAAACTTTTTTTGTTACAACTTGTAAACACTTATTAACAGGATGTACTAAATACTATTAACCGAGGTTGATTAATTTGTAACTTTGTGATTTAAACAAATTTATTCCATGACAATTTCAATTGGCAACGACCATGCAGGTCCAGATTACAAGAAAGCTATAGTAGAACAGCTTGAAGCTAAGGGTATTACAGTACATAATTATGGTACGGATACGCCTGATAGTGTTGATTATCCAGATTTTGTACATCCTGTAGCTAAGGATGTTAACGATGGTAAGGTAAATTTTGGCATTCTTATTTGTGGTACTGCCAATGGTGTTGCAATGACCGCAAATAAATACCAAAATGTAAGAGCTGGTGTTTGTTGGATAAATGAAATAACGGAACTGGCGCGACAACACAATAATGCCAATATTTTATGCATTCCTGCGCGTTTTACGTCCATACCTCAGGCATTAAAAATGGTAGATACTTTTCTGAATACCGAATTTGAAGGCGGTCGTCACGAAAGACGTGTTAACAAAATACCTCTTGGTTGCTAAGGCTAAATTAAAATTGATGGCTCATGGGTCATTCGCACAATCATCATAACCATCATAAGGTCAATGGTAGGAATTTATTAATTTCTATTGTTCTAAACATCCTTATAACTGCGTCACAGGTTATTGGAGGCTTAATTTCAGGTAGTTTAGCCCTGTTGAGTGATGCCTTGCATAATTTTAGCGATGTAGTTTCATTGGTGATTAGCTGGATAGCCAATCGGTTGGTTAAGAAAAAAGCCTCCCTTAAACGAACTTTTGGATTTAAGCGCGCTGAAATATTGGCCGCTTTCATAAACGCAGCAACCCTAATCATTGTGGCAATTCTACTTATTATTGAGGCTGTTGAGCGTTTTAAGAATCCGCAGGAAATAGAATCTAATCTCGTTATCTGGTTAGCTTTGATAGCTATTTTAGGTAATGGCTTCAGTGTATTGCTCTTAAGAAGTAATGCAAGTGACAATATGAACCTTAAGAGCGCCTACCTCCATCTTTTAACAGATATGATGGCTAGTGTTGCCGTTCTTATAGGAGGTTTGCTTATGAAGTACTATCAGATTTGGTGGATAGATAGTGCACTTACCTTGGCTATTGCCGTGTATCTTATTGTGATGGGATGGCAATTATTGAAGGACTCCTTTAAGGTATTGATGTTATTCACTCCAGATGCTACGTCTATAGATGCTATTGTTAAGGATATTGAAGCCATGGAAAGTGTCAAAAACGTTCATCATGTTCATATTTGGCAGTTAAATGAAGACGAAATCCATTTAGAAGCCCATATTGATTTTAATAAGGATATTGCACTTTCGGAATTTGATATCATTTTAAACGCTATTGAAGAATTATTGTACCATAAGCACGATATCAATCATGTAAACATCCAACCCGAATTTGGTAAGTGCGACCCAAAGGATGTAATTGTACAAGACTAATGGCTAAATACTAATGCTAAAGATTGTTACCAAAACTTTTTCAGAGTTAACAACTGAGGAATTATACCAATTACTTCAGTTACGAAGCGAGGTTTTTGTTGTAGAGCAAGATTGCGTCTATCAAGATATTGACGATAAAGACCAGGTTGCTTTACATGTTCTTGGCTATGATGGATCTCGTTTGGTGGCCTATACACGTATTTTTAAACCAGGAGATTACTTTAAGGAGGCCAGTATTGGAAGAGTTGTCGTGAAGCAAAAGGAACGTAATAAAGCTTACGGTTATGAAATTATGAAAGCTTCAATACAAGTAGTTAGCACCAATTACAATACTGACAACATTAGAATTTCTGCGCAACTTTATTTAACTCGTTTCTATAATAATCTAGGATTTAAGGAAGTAGGAGAGGAGTACCTGGAAGATGGTATTCCTCATATAAATATGCTCAAAGACTAATTTTTAGATTTATCGATTCGTGTCACTAAGATTTCTACACGCCGATCGAGTTCTGGGGCACCACCAAGTGGAAATTTTCTGCGTTGTCCCACATACTTCATTCTAGATCTACTAACACCTTTTTTGGCTAAATACTCATAGACATATTTAGCACGTGCTACAGATAGGTTACGAATTTTTGTTTTACGATCAATAGCATCGCGTGTACCGTAAGTACAGCAAACATGACCTTCGATTGTAAAATATACATCTGTACGTTCGGCTAAAATATTAGCGATCTTATCCAATACCTTTTCTGAATCCTTAACGAGATAACTGTAACCCGTTCTGAAATAGATATTTTCCAGTTGAATTTTGTCACCCTCTTTAAGCTCACCTTTTAGTAAGTCCTCCGTGCTCTCTTTTTCAGGTAATTTTTCTTTTTCCCGTGGAGGATCATAAGGCTGAACGATAATTTCCACCTTTCTGTTAAGTCCTCTTATGCGGTAAACGTCATTATCCTCTATGATATTTAGCAATATTTCACCTTTGCCATCTACATTGGTGATTAAGGTTTCGTCGAATTCGTTATTAGAGAATACTTCTTTAATGGCATCTGCACGTTGCTGGGAAAGAACCATATTATAACTATCGCTGCCGCGATCATCACAGAATCCATAGATGGAAATCTTTTCGATATCTAGATTTTCAATTTCAGAGAGAAATAGTAATAACCTGCTGTGCTCTGTTTCTGGAATATCATACTGATCAGTAAGAAAATAGACCTGATGTACCATTTCTTTCTGTGCAAGAACGACTTGAAAACTAAGCAGTAAAAAAACGATTAGGGACTTCATGTTTTTTCAAGTTTTCTAAAAATTTTAGGCCAATATCCAATTGGAGTTAACATTAACCTAACGTTAAATATAGTCAATTTAGCGTGTTATCTCAAAATACTGGCGTATTGTGTAGGATTGTTTAACACACTTAAGGCTTTATTGATATCTGGATTATTTAACGTGTAGTACTTGTAGAGACCCTCACTGTAGAAGTATCTTTTTATAATTTCATCTGTTAATAAAGACGTAAGTTGAGCCTTGTTGTTATCAATAGTTGCAGATTTATATGATGTTATGGCAGCCGCCAAATCATCGTATTCTGGAGCGATAACCTTATCTAGTTCTTCTTCCTTAGCTATGGCCATGGCTTCGTTAAGCGCCTTCTCTGTTTTGGTTTCAAAACTAAAACCAGAAGATTTCAAATACGTTTTAAAGGAATTAAAGTCGGCTTTAGACAATTCAAAGGATTTCATATCAGAAACTGAATTATTGTAATAATACTGCGTAGCAAAGCTGAAAATCAAGTTTTCGCCTAAAATAGCTTTGGTTATTGGTGTAAATTTAGAGTTGTCCATTTCAATATCTGGTTCTATACCACCACCGTCATACACAGGTCTGCCATTCCTGGTTTTGAACACATTGTAGTTTTCTTTCTTGATACGTGTAGCCTTTCCATTTTCATCTCTATTCCAATAATCAAGAGCTTGTATACAGCGCCCAGATGGTGTGTAATACCTTGAAATAGTTATTTTCATTTGCGTGCCGTAAGTAAGTGGTTTTGGACGCTGAACCAGACCTTTACCAAAGCTTCTAGATCCTACGATTACGGCTCTGTCCATATCTTGAAGTGCGCCCGATACAATCTCGCTTGCTGAAGCGCTCCTTCCATCAATAAGCACCACTAATGGAATTTCTGTATCTACAGCTTCTTTTTTGGTATAATACGTCTTATTGTATTTATTTACCTTGGATTTGGTTGTAACAACAAGTTCATTTTTGGGTACAAAAATGTTAGTCACGTTTACGGCTTCAGATAATAATCCTCCTGGATTACCTCTCAAATCTAAAATCATTTGTGTTGCACCTTGATTTTTTAAGGCTTTTAACGCTCTTAATGTTTCAGAAGATGCTTTAGTATTAAACTTCCTTAGCACGATATATCCGGTTTTGGAATCTATCATATCGTAAAAAGGCACGGCCTTTATTTCTAAGGATTCTCTTATTATTTTAGCGGTATTAACCTTACCCTGGCGTTTGTAGGTAATAGTGACTTCAGTCCCTGCAGCTCCTTGGAGAAGATTGGCTGCATCTTCTTTAAAATCAGCTACGGCTACATTATCAACTTTAATAATTTCGTCTCCTGCTTTTAATCCGGCTTTATCAGCTGCGTAGTCTTTGTAGGGTTCAACAATAACCAATTTGTCTTTTAAGGTTAACACCTTTGCTCCAATACCTGTGTAGTCTCCCGCATTATTTATTCTAGAGGCTTCTACATCTTGTTCGTTGTAAAACTGTGTGTAAGGGTCTAAATCGGATAACATGCTCTTTATTGCAGTATCCATGAGGTCGGCAGGATTGGTTTCATCTACATAATTCATGTTAAGTTCTTTAAACATGGTAGTGAATATTTCAATCTGCTTGGCTATTTCAAAAAAGTCGGTTTTAAAAGCTGTTGTGCTCAAAAAAAGCCCTAGGCCAGCTACGATTATTAAAAACCGTTTATAAATATTATGTTTCATTTTGGGACGTTTTGTCATTATAGGTTTGAAGAAGTTTTACCATAGTAGTGTTTAACTCCTCAAAAGTTGTTCCTTTTTTGCTAATGTATAAAATCATTAACGCACAAGGTGTTGAACTATTGTTAAAGTAATGTGGCCTATTCAGTCTAAATGCCTCGCGCATCAAGCGCTTTATACGATTACGCGCCACAGCTGTTTTATGATGGCGCTTACTTACAGAAACACCCACCTTTAAGGTTCCGCTAGTAGCAGAACTAAGTTCTAGGTAAACCAATTTTAATGGAAACACCGTAATAGACTTTCCTTCTTTGAACAACAAATCAATGGTTGACCTACTTTTAAGTTTATTGGGTTTGCCAAATTTAAAATTCATATGTAAGTTTAAGCATAGGTAAAAGTAATACATAATCGAGCAATTCATGCTTTTGTCACGGTTTATGCCATGATAAAAATCATGTTTTTAACCTCCTATTTAAAGTACCTTACCAAGAATATTTTTTAACAAACCCCTTAAACATGGGACATTTAGAAGTAAAATATCTTAAAAGCCCCAAAGAAAAAGCGCTCTATCTGCAACATCTTATCAAAGACTTGGAAGCATTGGATTTAATGTTGGAACGTGATATGATAGAGAAGGCGCCTATTCGTATTGGAGCTGAACAAGAGTTTTGCTTGGCCACCAAACGGTTTTTCCCAAACAATAATAGTGTCGAGGTCCTCGCAGATATTAACGACGACCATTTCACCACAGAAATAGGTAAATATAATTTAGAAATCAATTCTGACCCCTTAATACTTCAAGGCGACTGCTTTGATCAATTGTACCAACAACTTCACAGATTAATTGAAAAGGCAGAAAAAGCAGCCCAAAAAAATGATTCTAAGGTTATATTAACAGGAATACTGCCAACATTAAGGCTTAAACATATAGGCGAAGACTACATGACGGATCGGCCAAGATACCATGTCCTTAATGAGTCTTTAAAGTCATCAAGGCGAGAAAACTTTCATATCCATATTATGGGTGTGGATGAACTAAACCTCGTTCATGACAGTGTTATGCTAGAGGCTTGTAATACCAGTTTTCAAACCCATTTACAGATAAATCCAGATAAATTTGTAGAAAAGTACAACTGGGCCCAGGCCATATCT
This sequence comes from uncultured Flavobacteriaceae bacterium, assembly GCA_964524415.1. Classification (GTDB taxonomy): domain Bacteria; phylum Bacteroidota; class Bacteroidia; order Flavobacteriales; family Flavobacteriaceae; genus Winogradskyella. The sequence goes on along the minus strand of CAZGDG010000089.1, from coordinate 2,571 downwards.
GGTCCTGTTTTGGCATGTTGCACCAACTCACCTGTTTTATTCGGAAGAGAGCTATGGGCAGAAACACGAATAGCCTTATTTACCCAAAGTATAGATACGCGCAAAAATTCTTTTATACATAACGAAAAACAATCGCGTGTTGGTTTTGGTGCGCATTGGGAGGAAGGAACGGTTTCCGATATTTTCAAAGATCATATTTCTAGATTTAGAAGCCTATTGAGTACTGGAGATTATGAGGACAGTATTGAAAAAGTTGAAAGCGGCGAAATACCAAAGCTGAAATCATTACAGATGCACAATGGAACGGTATACAAATGGAACCGCGTGTGCTATGGTGTGGGTGGAGGCAAACCGCATTTAAGAATTGAGTGCAGATACATTCCTTCAGGACCAACTTTAAAGGACGAAATTGCAAATATGGTGTTCTGGGTTGGATTAATGCTGGGCCAACCAGATGATTTAAAGGAGGTGCACAAAAAAATGGATTTCAGGGATGTTAAACATAATTTTCTCAAAGCAGCACGAGATGGTATTGAGAACCAATTTATATGGAAGAATAAAGTAATTTCCGCTAAGGAATTAATACTTAATGAGCTTTTACCCATGGCGAAGCAGGGCCTAGAAAAAAGAGGAATCGATGCCAATGATATAACAGAGTATTTAGGCATCATAGAACGACGCATAAAAACCCATACTGGCTCTCAATGGATAGTTAGCAACTATAGAAACCTCCTTAAAACCAAGACAAATTTTGAGGCTTTGCAAAATTTAACGGCATATATGTATAAGCACCAATTCGGACCTGAAACAATTGACTCTTGGCCTGTTTTTGATCCCAATGCCAATTTAAAGATTGATGAATCTCGAATCGTTAAACACAACATGAATACCAAAATATTATTGGTAGATCAAAATGATAGCTTAGAGTTAGTGGCAAATATTATGAAATGGAAGAAAATACACCATATGCCAGTGATTAATAAAAATAAACAGTTAGCAGGTTTGTTAACATGGACTGATGTTATTAAATTAAGCGATAAAGAATTAAATCTAAGAGTTAAAGACGTTATGACTAAAAACCTAATAACGATTTCCCAAGAGGCGCCGCTAGAAGAAGCGAAAGCATTAATGCAAAAGCACAAGATCAATTGCCTTCCTGTGGTAAGAGAACGTGAACTGTTAGGGATTTTAACAACGAATGATTTATAAACTTCATGCAAACAAGCCTCAATAAAAATAAGAC
>CAZGDG010000089.1:0-1228 GCA_964524415.1 uncultured Flavobacteriaceae bacterium | reverse complement strand
AAGGGTTTATAAGTTTTCAGAATGTCGAAAAAGATACATTGCTTGCCCATTCCAATGAAAAACCCGTGTATTCCAACTACAACGCTAAGTTGTTTATGCCGCTATATCAAAAAACAGGGAATGATGGATTTTTTATTATTAGGGCTATTCCACCGATATTTTTAAAGTTGTCTGAATTTTTGAGACAGATTAAAGCAGACTCACTACTTACATGGTTTCCAGGAATTACTTGGGAAGACAAAAAGCTTGGCGTTTTAAAAGCCAACCTAAAAGTTACGCGGTTTATGGCCAAATCTATATTTCATTTATTTGGCTATAGAAATAAGCAAATAGACGAAAACCATATGCTGCTTTACAATAGGGAGCGCGTGGCTAAAAAACACTTATATACCAATGAGCCATGGTATTAAAGAAAAGCCTCGGATAGTCAAATCCGAGGCTTTTACATTTTTAGGATTATTATTCTAAATTAAACACGTTATTCTCGCGATTCACATCCGCCATCATCTGTGAGGTATCTATTTCAACGGATTGAACAGGTTTAGAGGCTTCAAAAGTATACTCTGGCATGGCCCAAGCCCAATCTTTTAAAACTGTGGCTGTCGTAGGTTTTTCTCCTCGCATCATTTGAAGTGGAATGTAGAATTCTTCCTTGCTCCCGTCTGTGTAGGAGACAGTTAAATCTATAGGCATTGGCATTAATCCAATACGTTCTAGCATAATAGTACTACCATCAACAGACTTTACACCATAATCAATGGTGTTGGTCGTTTGTGCAAAATCAATGAAATACCAGTCTAGTTCTAAATCGGTAACGCGCTCAGCCGTGCGGATTATATCATGAGGTTTAGGGTGCTTAAAAGCGAAGTCCTTAAAGTACCTTTTTATGGTTTTCTTTAAATTCTCCTCACCAATAACATATCCGAGTTGTGCCAAAAACACAGCACCCTTACTATAAGCTGAGATGCCGTAAGATTGATTGTAGGCGTATCTGTCTGCATGTGTGGTTAAGGGTTGCTCGTAACCCGAATTTGCTAAGGCAATATAGCCTCTGTAAGATCCAGCTACAGGATTATCACTTTTGTTCTCTCTAAGGGAGTTTGTAGCAAATGAAGAAATGTAACTTGTAAAGCCTTCATCCATCCATTCGTGCTTGGCTTCGTTGGAAGCTAACAAAAATTGAAACCAGGTATGAGCCATTTCGTGAGATGTAACACCAAGCAAGCTA
>CAZGDG010000088.1:0-10706 GCA_964524415.1 uncultured Flavobacteriaceae bacterium | reverse complement strand
TATTGGTTAGGCCGAGAGGATTGCACCTTAATGAAAGGCATGTTTTGGTTGATGGTGAGGAAGTTTCTGGTAGTTTGTTTGATTTCGGCCTTTACGTTTTCCACAACACCAAAATTTTGATGGAGAAAGGTTCGGCACCGTATTTCTACTTGCCTAAATTAGAACACTATCTTGAGGCCAGATGGTGGAATGCTGTATTTGAATATGCACAAGCGTATTTAGGTGTTCCTCAAGGCACGTTCAAGGCCACACTCCTTATAGAAACCATAACAGCCAGTTTTCAACTGAATGAATTTATCTATGAATTGAAAGACCATATCGTTGGCCTCAATTGTGGTAGATGGGATTATATTTTCTCCTACATCAAAAAATTTAGAAACCATAAGAATTTTGTGGTGCCCAACAGGGACCAAGTGACCATGACTACGCCTTTTATGGCGGCATATTCCAACTTGGTAATAAAAGTTTGCCATAAAAGAGGAATCCATGCTATGGGTGGTATGGCGGCACAAATACCAATTAAAAATAATCCGAAAGCAAATGCTGAGGCATTGGAAAAAGTGAGGTTGGATAAAGAGCGCGAGGCCAAAAATGGCCATGATGGTACATGGGTAGCGCATCCTGCACTAGTTGAGGTAGCGATGAAAGAATTTGATAAGTATATGCCAACGCCAAATCAAATTTTTAAGAAACGTGAAGATATTGAGGTTACTGAAGCCGATTTGGTAGAGCTGCCACAAGGTACTATAACAGAAGCTGGAATAAGAAAGAATATAAACGTGGGTATACTTTATATGGAAGCTTGGCTTAGAGGTTATGGTGCTGTAGCCCTCTACCACCTGATGGAAGATGCTGCCACTGCCGAAATTTCAAGAACACAAGTATGGCAATGGTTAAAAGTTGAAGCACGTCTTGAGGACGGTCGTTCTTTTGATAGGGCTCTTTTTGATCATATATTTTCAGATGAAGTCGAAAAGATTATCACCGAGGTCGGCGAGGATAAAATTGAAGCTACCAAATTTCCACAGGCCATAGAATTATTTAAGCGTCTTGTAACGCAAGAGGAATTTGAAGAGTTCTTAACTATATCAGCCTATAGGCAATTGTAAAAAAATAATCCCGCTTATGCGGCAACATAATACGGGACTAATATTAAATCAATAATACAACTCAAAATTATGAAAAATCTACAACTAAACAATTACAGCTCGGCTTTAGAGACCGTAAAAAATCTTAAGAAAAAGTATGGAAGTACTTGGAATGCCATACAGGCGGAAAACGCGGCAAGAATGGCATTTCAAAATAAATTTAAAACAGGTTTGGATATTGCAAGATATACGGCAGCCATTATGCGAAAGGACATGGCAGAATATGATGCAAATCCAGAAAATTACACACAATCTTTAGGATGCTGGCATGGTTTTGTGGCGCAGCAAAAAATGATTGCTGTTAAAAAACACCACAAAACAACCAATAAAAGATACCTCTATCTATCAGGATGGATGGTTGCAGCGTTGCGTTCTGAATTTGGACCTCTTCCAGACCAGTCCATGCATGAGAAAACAGCTGTACCTGCATTGATAGAAGAAATCTATGATTTTCTTAGACAAGCAGATGCAATTGAGTTAAACGATCTTTTTAGGCGTCTGGAAAAGGGTGAAGACGTACAAGACCAAATAGATAATTTTGAAACACATATTGTACCCATTATTGCAGATATCGATGCTGGATTTGGAAATGAGGAAGCAACTTACCTCTTAGCAAAGAAAATGATTCAAGCCGGTGCTTGTGCTATACAAATTGAGAATCAGGTGTCAGATGCGAAGCAATGTGGCCACCAAGATGGCAAGGTTACAGTGCCGCATGAAGATTTTATAGCCAAGCTAAATGCAGTTCGTTATGCATTTCTTGAGCTAGGTGTTGAGGATGGTGTTATCGTGGCAAGAACAGATTCTGAAGGTGCTGGCCTCACTCAAAAACTTCCGGTAAGTCAAGAGCCTGGTGACTTGGCTTCTCAATACCTGTCGTTTATAGATGCAGAGGAAATTAACATCGACGATGCCAAGGAAGATGACGTCTTATTAAAACGAGATGGAAAATTGATGCGTCCGAAGCGTTTACCAAATGGGTTATATAAATTTAAGGAAGGTTCCAATATAGATAGAGTGGTGCTCGATTGTATCACAAGTTTACGAAATGGTGCCGATTTACTATGGATAGAAACACCAACACCTAACGTAAAACAAATAGCCCACATGATCAACAGGGTTAAGGAAGTGGTGCCTAACGCTAAATTGGTCTATAATAATTCGCCATCATTTAACTGGACCTTGAATTTCCGTAATCAGGTCTATGAAGACATGGTTTTAAATGGTGAAGACGTTTCGGCATACGACAAAAATAATCTTATGGATGTGAAGTACGATAACTCCGAGTTGAGTAAACGAGCCGATCAAAGAATTAAGACTTTTCAATTGGATGGTGCTACTCAGGCCAGTATTTTCCACCACCTGATTACGCTTCCTACATATCATACAACGGCGCTTCATATGAACGATTTAACTGAAGGGTACTTTGGTGAGGAAGGCATGTTGGCTTATGTTAAGGGCGTACAAAGGCAAGAAATAAGAAAAGGTGTGTCTTGCGTAAAGCACCAAAGAATGGCTGGCTCTGATTTAGGAGATGACCATAAAACATTTTTCGCTGGCGAAAAAGCGCTCAAGGCAGGAGGTGCTAAAAACACTTCTAATCAATTTGAAGTGAAGGTGGCTTCAAAGTCCGATGACAAGCCTTTAAGACCAGTGGCATAAAATAATGTCTAAATAACCTTTTGAAAGTGAAGAAATCAATTCGCAATCTGTTATAATTGTTTATTAGTTTAGTTAGGAAAAGCACGCCCAAATTGGGTGTGCTTTTTTTTATAATAAACCGATACGCCTATTGCTTTTTGAAAGTTCTCGAAGCGTTATATTTTTAGGCTTTTGCAATTGGGCTACAAGCTTTAAAAACAAAAGGGCCGTGATGTAAGCATCTCCTGAAGCTGTATGCCTATCGTGGAGTTGGATATTAAATTGACTGGCCAACTCATCCAAGCTAAAATGGGTCTTACTAGTGTTTAACCTTGTCTTTTGAAATAAATGACCTGTATCCAAGGTTTTGTTCTTTAATTTAGGAAGATCGAGTCTCTGAAGTGCTGCGTTGATAATAGCCATATCAAATGCAGCATGATGTGCTACCAGTACAGCGTTTTCAATATAGCTTAAAAAATGTTGAATGGCGCGAGTTTCGCTTATTTTAGTGGTGGTCCCTTCCTTTAAAAGGCCATGTATTTTTACCGTGCTGGAGTTAAATTGCTCTTGTTCAACATACGTTTCCAATTGATCGGAAACTTTAATTTTTAAGTCTTGTATTCCAACGCAGCCAATAGATAATATTCTATCCGTTTTAATGTCTAGTCCTGTAGTTTCCGTATCGAATACAACAAATCGTATTTTAGAAATATCTTGCTCTTGACGATTTTTAAAATGATCTAGATATTCTTCCCAAAATGTAGGATATGATTTTCGCTTAAACCAGAACATTACATTAATTGTGAAAGTTTAAATCGGGTTCTTATTAATTCTTGAATAGATTTAACAGCCTTAAAACAGCGCTTTAATTTTAGCCGATCACCTTTGTTTAATGATTTTAAATCTATAAATCTACCAGAGTCATTATGTGCCAGACCATGCTCCGTTCTAAACCGTAATAAATCTTTGTAGGATTGGATACAAAAAAGATAAGTATCCTTGTTTTGTGGTTCTAGCTTAACCAACTTTTCAAAGCGCTCCAAGGTGTTATTAATGGATTTAATGTTATGGGACAGGATAAGCAAACGAGCAGCATCGACCAAGGGCATCATGGCTCTTGCCTTAATGTCAAACTGATCTTTATGTTCGCCACTCTCTTCAACTAAAAACTGTCTAAAAAAACTTAAAGGTGGTGGATTTTGAAGCGCATTTCGGCCTAGATAAGTAAGAAAGATATCGTGTCTCTCGATGCTTTCAAAAATACTATCCGAAAGTGATTCAACTAAGGCTTTAGGCCCATAGACATATTCATAATCAAAGAAAATTGTGCAAAGCATTAAATTGTCTTGATCTGGTGTTGCTATCCAGCGGTAAAATTGATTCTTCCATTCCTTAAGGGACATGCACCATTTAGGGTTGCTACCCATCATGTTGGCAGGGCAAAGTTCAAAACCAACTTGCTCTAGCCCTTTGTTAATCTTATTGGCTAAGGTTAAAAAATAGTTTTTGACATTCTCGTATTCATTTTTATCAACATCTTCGAACACTAAGGCATTGTCTTGGTCCGTTAACAATAATTGTTCTTGCCTCCCTTGGCTTCCAATAGAAAGCCAAGCGAATTGACAAGGTGGAGCTTGCTTCATCTCTGAAATAGCGTCTACAATTATTTTTTGGGTAATCGCATCGTTAAGTGCAGAAAGAAGTCTTGCCATAAAATCAATAGGGATATCTTGAGTCAAATAGCGTTTAATCAAGTCTTCTGCTCGTTGTCTTACGGACTTTAATTGTTCTGTAGACTTTGACCTTTTGATTTCTTTCAGTAGGCTAGAGGCATTATTTTCCCGTAATACAATGATGTCATGTTCAGATAGAATCCCTGTTAATTCTGAAGCTGTGGTACCATCTTTGGTAATGCACAAATGTGTTATCTTGTTTTTGAGCATCGCAAGTTGGGCTTCCGCTACGGAAATTGTTTCTGGATAGGTCTTCACAGGTTGGGACATAATGGTTGTTACACTATCTGTAATTGCAAATTTTCCTGTGGCTATTTTTGTGCGTAAGTCTTTGTCGGTTATAATGCCTACTGGTTTTTTATTTTCAACAATTATGATGGAGCCTACATGATTATTAGTCATTATAGATGCTGCCTGTTGTATCGAGGTGTCTTTGGTACAGGTGATAGGATTTTTTGAGTAATCGGCAGATTGAAGTTCTGATAGTTCATTATTTAAAGTAACCGGACCAATTTGGTCAGAATTTCCAGCTACCATGGGTCTGGTATTGGAGATAAAGCTAGACATTAAAAATTGGCTGGCTTCCGCATTGCTAGCAATAAATTTTTCAAATACGTCATTTGAAATGCTGTATACAATACTTTCTTCAATAGCAGTGGCCTGCAGTCTATAGTCGCCTTTACGCAATAAGGCTCTTAGGCCAAATATATCGCCTTCATCGCATTCATCTACCAAAACGTTGTTTTCTCTAAACAATCCTATAGCGCCATCCTTTACAACATAAAATTGATTTTCAATGGCTTCTCCAATTTCAAATAAAGACTTGCCTTTTTCGAGGTAAACAACTTCGATGGTCTTACAGACTTCAAAAAGTTGCTCTCGGCTCAAAACGTCAAATGGTGGAAAATTTTTGAGAAAATCGTAAATACGTTCTGCGATGGTGTTCATTTTTTAAAAATAGACAGAGTTTCTAAATTGAATTATGAGAAATGTCATAATCTTTATCTAAGTGATATTTAGTAACTTTAGGAAAATTTAATCTTATGCAACGATACACTTTTCTCATTGTTTTATTGGTTTTCCTTAGCTGTAAAGAAAATCAAACACCTTCTAAAGATACTGAATCTGCCTCAGTTACACTTGAAAGTTATTTTGATTACAGCGACAAGGACGATCAATTCACAGGCGGTATTAAAATGATACCTATTACGACGCCTAAAGGCGAATTTAAAGTTTGGACAAAACGAGTAGGGAACAATCCAAAAATGAAAGTTTTGCTTTTGCACGGAGGTCCTGGTTTTACCCACGAGATTTATGAGTGTTTTGATGGTTATTTGCCAAAAGAAGGCATAGAATATTATTACTACGATCAGTTAGGGTCTTATTATAGCGATCAGCCCAAGGACTTATCATTATGGGATTTAGATCGTTTTGTTGAAGAAGTAGAGCAGGTGAGAGTGGCGTTGGGCCTTAATAAGGATAATTTTTACTTGCTAGGTCAATCTTGGGGAGGAATTTTAGGGATGCAGTATGCATTAAAATATCAAGAGAACTTAAAAGGTTTAATCATCTCCAATATGGTATCTTCAATTGAGGACTATAATAATTACTCAGCAGAGGTTCTTGCGCCAAAATTGCCAGAGGATGTACTCGAAACTATCATGACCTACGAAGCAAATGAAGATTACACCAATGAGGAGTACCTGTCACTTGTAATGGAACATTATTATCCAAAACATGTTCTAAGAATGCCTCTGGAGGAGTGGCCAGAACCAGTTAATAGGTCAGCGAAGCATATGAATCCAGATGTTTACGTGACCATGCAGGGCCCAAGTGAATTCGGTTGTAAAGGTAATGCCAACTTATTGAATTGGAACGTAAAAGATCGTTTACATGAAATAAAAGTACCAACCTTAACCATTGGCGCTACCTATGACACTATGGATCCAAAACACATGGAATGGATATCGACCGAAGTTCAAAATGGACGATTTCTACTATGCCCAAATGGAAGCCACTTGTCTCAATTTGATGACCAAAAAACGTACTTTGAAGGTCTAATTAAGTTTATAAAAGATGTAGATGCAGGTATGCTTTAATGTGCGTTCGTAAAAAAAGTTTTGTTCCTTCTTAAATGTATTTTATAACCATAACCAATATGTTTCATAGAACTATAGCTTTAATCATAATAGGGCTTCTTTGTGCCTCACCGGCAACCTCACAGGAAACCAATATTAAACCCGAACTTAAAACTTACATTGAACAAAGGGTTAACAATGGTGTTAACCCCTCCATTGCCATGGCCACCTTAAAAGGAGCTTCTGCCGAATTTTTTAATTATGGCAACGCTGAGATGGATGACGGTAAAGCGGTATCAAAATCTACTGTTTACGAAATAGGTTCTATATCTAAAGTTTTTACATGTATACTGCTTGCAGAAGAAGTTTTGAAAGGCCGGATGTCTCTAGACGACCCAATTTCAAAATATTTACCAACAGATGTAAAGGTGCCATCTAAAAACGGAAAGGAAATCACACTGAAGCATTTGGCCACCCATACGTCTGCACTTCCAAGGATGCCCACAAATTTTAATCCTGCGGATATGGAGAACCCCTTTTCAGATTACACAACTAAGGATTTATACGAATTTTTAAGTACCTATTTCTTGCCAAGGGATGTGGGTGTCCAGTACGAGTATTCCAATATTGGGACGGGATTATTGGGTCATATCTTAGAAAGGCATACACGTAAAACATATGAAGAATTAGTTGTGGAGCGCATTGCAATGCCATTACAAATGATGGATACAAAGGTTGAATTCTCTGAAAACATGCGTAAAAATCTGGCATTGGGATACAACGAAGAACTTAAGGATACCAAGAACTGGGACATTCCAGTATTGGCAGGCGCGGGCGCTTTGCGCTCTACAACAAGCGATATGGTAAAATTTCTTAGGGCAAATATGTCAGATGACACTTCCGACTTACATAAAGCCATGAAACTGACTCATGAGGTTCATTTTGAATCAGAGGATGATAACTTTAAAATTGGACTGGGATGGCATTATGCTAACGATAACACCATAATTTGGCATAATGGCGGCACTGGAGGTTACAGAGCGTTTGCCGGATTTGTGCCAGAAACACAAGAGGCCGTAGTTGTTCTAACCAATTCTGCTTATAGTATTGATGGTATTGGCTTGGTACAGCTTGGACAAGATTTAGACCTCAAAATGCCAGAGGTTAAGGTTTTTCCAAAAATTGTAGATGTTGCTGATGATATTCTCGAAACCTATGTTGGTAATTACCAATTGTTGCCTGCAGTTTTTATTGATATTTCAAAGCAAGGGAAACAGCTATATGTGCAGGTCACTGGACAACCGAAGGTTGCCATCTATCCGTCCTCAAAAAACAAGTTCTTTTTCAAGGTTGTTGAGGCGACTATAGTTTTTAATCAGAATGACAATGGCCAAATAGAGAGCTTGACTTTAAATCAAAATGGGCAGAATTTACAAGCCAATAAAGTAGATTAGGCAAAGCTTAATTAAAAAAGAAAAAGCTCTTCAGTAAGAAGAGCTTTTATTTAGTTTTTGTTCTTTCGTTTTCGCTTTCGTTTCTTTTTCTTTTCGCGTATAACTTCCTTCTCATCAAAATCGCCCTTGATGAGTTCTTGAATTTTTTCCATGTCACTCTCAGAAACCACACCTTTTAGTTCTTTAAAATGTGTTGAATCCAATTTTTTTATGGCGTCCATGCGTTCCACAACTCTGCTGTATTCAGTAGAGAAAATTTTCTCTTTTTCATCAAAATACGAATCAATGTGTTGCTTAATTATCACTTGTTGAAATTCGCCAGCCTCGAGTGTGGTAAGGAATGTATTGATATATTCTTCTAAACGCTCTTCCATTTTTTGCTTTTGTCGCTCCATGTCCTTTTCGGTTGGTTGTTGCGCTATTGGAGTGCGATTAGGATTTCTACGAAATTGACTGTTGGCATTAATTGCCATCATTAACGTTAAGATCAATAAAGTTGTTCTCATTTTTAATGCTTTAAATAATTTCTAAAATAGATTCTGCTGGTCTTCCTATAACAGCTTTGTCATTATGGATAACAATAGGTCGTTCAATTAGTTTAGGATGTTCTACCATAGCTTTAATCAACGCTTTGTCCGATAAGGTTTTTCCCTTGTATTTCTCTTTCCAGATGGCCTCCGATTTTCTAACAAGTGCCATGGGTTCAATATCAAGTTTTTTAATGATGCCACTGAGTTCTTTCTCATCAACTTTGTCATCTAAATATTTTCTTACCTCAAAATCCTTACCAGAATTTTCGAGTATTGTTAGACCCTCTCTAGATTTTCTACATCTTGGGTTATGAAATATTGTAATCATATTAATATAACATTTTTCACAATTATACCGAATCTTTTTGTCCCATCATCATAAGATAAGATTTTAAAAAAGGTTCTATATCACCATCCATGACGGCATCAACATTTCCTGTTTCATGGTTCGTCCTAACATCTTTGACCAGTTTGTAAGGATGCATGACATAATTTCTGATTTGGCTACCCCATTCAATTTTCATTTTACCTGCTTCAATATCCTCGCGTTGCGCCATGCGTTTTTGCAGTTCTATCTCATAAAGTTGCGATTTAAGCATTTGAAGCGCCCTAGCTCTATTGTCGTGCTGGGAACGGGTTTCTGAGCATTGAATTTGAATTCCGCTCGGTTTATGCACAAGTTGCACCTTTGTCTCTACTTTGTTTACATTTTGGCCACCTGCACCACTGGATCTAGCAGTTGTTATTTCTATATCTGCTGGATTTATTTCAATTTCTATGGAGTCATCTACCAAGGGATAGACATAGACCGATGCAAAACTCGTGTGTCGTTTGGCATTGCTGTCAAAAGGTGAGATGCGAACCAATCGGTGCACGCCATTTTCACCTTTTAACCAGCCAAAAGCATAATCACCTTCAATTTCCAATGTAACGGTTTTGATTCCTGCTACATCGCCTTCTTGTAAATTGAGCTCTTTTACTTTGAAGCCGTTCTTTTCTGCATACATAAGGTACATGCGCATGAGCATACTCGCCCAATCGCAACTTTCGGTACCACCAGCACCAGCTGTTATTTGCAAAACTGCGCTTAAGCTGTCGCCTTCTTCAGAAAGCATATTTTTAAACTCAAGTTTTTCTACGGCGTTAAGTGCTTTGTTGTAGCGAGCTTCTAGATTTTCTATTGGAGCTTCACCTTCCTTGTAGAATTCATAAATGACCTCTAGGTCATCATAAAAGGTTTTGGCTTCCTCAAAATCATTAACCCAGCTTTTCTTTTCCCTAATGGAGCGCATGACCTGTTCTGCTTTTTTGGAATCATTCCAAAAATTAGGGTCAAATGTTTGCTCTTCCTCGTTGGAAATTTCTATAAGCTTAGCATCTAAGTCAAAGATACTGCCTTAGCTTAGCTAGGCGGGTATTAAGGTTTTTTATCTGATCTGCTGTAATCATCAATCCATAAATTTCCACAAAGATAATATGATGTAGTGGTGTCACTGAAATTTTAGAACATTTTTTTCATAATTTCCTTTAGCTTTAGAGTTTAAATTTGTCAGAATGAAAAAACAGGTTCTCTTTTTAAGTTTTATACTTACAGTAAATTTTGTCTGGTCGCAAGTCCTAGGAAAGAAAAATCTTAAATCTTACGAGGGGTTTTTCAATTTTTACTATGAAGAGGAGTCAGATAAAATTTATCTTTTGGTAAAGCATCTAAACGAGGACTTTCTTTATATTAATTCACTGGCTACAGGAATAGGCAGCAATGATATTGGTTTAGATAGAGGTCAATTAGGTCAGCAGCGTCTGGTCCATTTTAAAAAAGCTGGAAATAAGCTGTTGCTCATTCAGCCAAATTTAAACTATCGTGCTAATACATCTAACGCATTAGAACAAAAAAGTATAGAACAGGCATTTGCCAAATCTGTGCTGTATGGGTTTAAAATTTTAGAGACTAAGGATAATACTTATGTTATTGATTTTACCTCATTTTTAATGCAAGACACCCATGGTGTAGCCAATACGTTGAAAAGGAAAAAGGAGGGTACTTACAGTATAGATAAATCTAAAAGTGCACTTTCTTTAGAGCGTACCAAAGCCTTCCCGGAAAATGTAGAGTTTGAGGCAT
>CAZGDG010000087.1:6715-10783 GCA_964524415.1 uncultured Flavobacteriaceae bacterium | reverse complement strand
ATATCGTCTGGGTTTACCACATTGTATTTTGATTTGGACATTTTTTCGACTTCTCTCGGAGATAAATAAGAATCCTCCTCAATAAAGACTGAATCTTGAAATTGATTGGTTTGGCAAGCTTTTTCTTTATTAACCTCATCAGTAGTCCCTATTAGAAGTGAGATATCCAAATTTTGTTTTGTTGCCCTATCTGAGGAATAACTAATTTCAATATTATCATTCTTCTCTTTATAATTCTCAATCCAATTATCAACAATATTTGATGAACCTTCTCTCTTGATTTCATCAAAAACTTCTTTAGAAATAATTAGACTCTTTGGGGCTGTTGCAGCTTTAAGAAATTGCTGCATATCATTTTTAGAAGTTGTCTTTTCGTTTAAAAATGAACTGTCTTTAAATTCAGTTTTCACAGTTAATGGTAGAACAAAAACAAAAGCACTTGTTCCCAAAATCATCCCTTGGTTAATGAGCTTTTTAAACGGCTCATCAATGGAAACAAAGCCTCTATCGTATAAAAACTTTACCCAAAAACGCGCATACAACAAGTGACCAGTAGCATGCTCGCTACCACCAATGTATAGGTCCACATTTTGCCAATACTTTAAGGCCTCTTTACTTGCAAAAGTCTCGGCACGCTTGGCATCTTCCATATATCTAAAGAAATACCAGGAACTCCCTGCCCAACCTGGCATGGTATTCAATTCCAGTGGAAAAATGGTTTCGTTCTCGACTGCACTCGAACTGACAACCTTATTCTTTTGGGTATCCCAGGCCCAAACCTCAGCGCGTCCCAATGGTGGTTCGCCTTCTTCCGTTGGTAAGTATTTTTCAACTTCGGGAAGCGTTAATGGTAAATGTTTTTCATCTATCATTTGAGGCATGCCATTGACATAATAGACAGGGAAGGGTTCGCCCCAATACCGTTGACGCGAGAATACCGCATCCCTTAAGCGGTAGTTGGTTTTGCCTTCACCTTGACCCAGCTGTTCCAATTCGTAAATGACGCGTTTGGTGGCCTTTTTAAAATTGAGACCGTTAAGGAAATCACTATTGCCAATTTTTACATTTTCCTTGGACGTAAAGGCTTCTTCAGAAATATCTACACCTTCAAAAATATTTGGAATAGGAATATTAAAATGCTTCGCAAAATCATAATCACGTTGGTCGCCACAAGGCACCGCCATTACGGCTCCTGTACCATAGCTCGCCAAGACGTAATCGCCAATCCAAATAGGAATAGGTTCTTTAGTAAAAGGATGCTCTGCATAGGCTCCTGTAAATACTCCTGAAATGGTTTTAACATCGGCCATACGGTCGCGCTCCGAACGTTTAGCCGTAGCCTCAACATAGGCTTCTACGTCAGCTTTTTGGGCTTCGGTAGTAATTTTTGAGACCAACTCATGCTCTGGTGCCAAGGTCATAAACGACACTCCAAAAATAGTATCTGGTCTTGTAGTAAAGACTTCAATAGTAGCATCGTGGTCTTTGACATTAAAGCTAACGGCAGCTCCAACGGATTTACCAATCCAATTGCGTTGACTCTCCTTTAGGGAATCCGTCCAATCTATAGTGTCCAAGCCTCGAAGCAAACGTTCTGCATAGGCCGAAATACGCATGCTCCATTGGGTCATTTTCTTGCGAATCACTGGATGGCTGCCACGCTCCGACACACCGTTTACAATTTCGTCATTAGCTAAAACCGTTCCTAGAGCAGGGCACCAATTCACTTCGGTTTCTGCGAGATAGGTCAGTCTATATTTCAGAAGGATTTCTTGTTGCTGTTCTGAAGAAAAAGCTGTCCATTCCTCTGCTGAGAACGCCACGACATCGTCATCGCAAGCGGCATTTACTGAAGTATTCCCATCGGTTTCAAATTTTTCTATCAAAGTCTCAATGGCCTCTGCTTTATCCGTATCCTTATTGTACCAAGATTCAAACAACTGGATAAAGATCCACTGGGTCCATTTGTAATATTTTGGGTCTGATGTACGCACTTCACGACTCCAATCAAAGGAAAAGCCTATTTGGTCGAGTTGCCTTCTATAGGTTTTAATATTTTCTTCCGTAGTAACAGCAGGATGTTGCCCAGTTTGGATAGCATATTGTTCGGCAGGCAAGCCAAAACTGTCATAACCCATGGGATGCAATACGTTAAACCCTTTATGACGTTTGTACCTGGCGTAAATATCACTGGCAATGTACCCTAAGGGATGCCCAACGTGCAGACCAGCGCCACTTGGATAGGGAAACATATCCAACACATAATACTTGGGCTTATCGCTTGAGTTGGACGCTTTGAATGTCCCTCTTTGGGCCCATTCTTTTTGCCACTTTTTCTCAATGTCGTTAAAGTTGTATCGCATCTTAGAGTATTCTTGAAATAAGGGGCAAATTTAACGGTATTACAACACAATAAAAAACTAAACGTTGTATTAGTCTACAGAAGCAATTAGTTTTATATTTTTACAGCATTAATCCGTTTAAAATGGCATCTTCCTTCGATAAATATCAAAGACGCAAATTGATTTCGTCCTACATTTCCGTAGTCATTAGTATTGCTTTGGTCTTGTTTTTATTGGGCTGTCTTGGACTCTTGGTCATAAACTCAAAGAAAGTAGCTGATCATTTTAAGGAACAAGTGGTGATGACTATTTACTTGAACGATACCGCAAAGGAAGTTGAAGTTAATCAGCTAAAGAAAAGTTTGGCCATGGCGGATTATACTAAAGAGGCGGTTTATGTCTCCAAGGAAGAAGCTGCAGAGTTTATGAAAGCTGAGACTGGTGAAGATTTTATGGATTTTGTGGGTTATAATCCACTTAAAAACTCCATTGACGTGTATCTTAAAGCTGATTTCGTGACCACGGAGCAGCTCACAGAAATTACCGATGACTTATCAAACAAATCATTTATTGAAGAGATACGATATGACAACGATTTAGTAGAACTAATGAATAATAATGTTCAGAAAATATCCTTCTGGGTATTGGTTATCAGTGCTCTGTTTACCCTGATTGCGGTCCTTCTTATTAACAGTTCCATTAGGTTGGCCGTGTATTCAAAACGGTTTATTATTAAAACGATGCAAATGGTTGGTGCTACCAAAAGTTTTATACGACGGCCTTTTGTTTGGAAGAGTATTAAACTGGGTATTATTGGCGCTTTGGTTGCTTTAATAGGTGTAGCTGTTGTTTTGTATTATCTGAACCTGACCTTCCCGGAATTGAATTTACTTAATAATACTGTTTCCCTCATTGCTCTATTTTTAGGCATTTTTGGTTTAGGCATTGTAATTACATGGATTAGTACCTTTATTGCTACCCAGCGGTTTCTCAATCTTAAGACCGATCAGCTTTACTATTAAGGCATTAAAGGAATACTAGATTCCATTTTTTTGCGTTTTAGTAGTTATAAATCAATCAAAAAATGAAAAAAGTTCTGCTCTACTTTACTACAGTGGCACTATTTGCGGTTGCAGGTGCCATTCTTCTTCTTAAATCCTTTACTATAAGCAGTCTAGAGCCTAAAGATTGTGAAGAGGTAACCGTAAAGATTACAGATATATTGGAAGGGTCTAGCCATGATATCGTTTTTAAGGATAACGATTTTAGCTCTTTTTACATTAATAGAGGCTTAGAGCGCGGTTTAAATTTAGACTCCCTTAAGACAAAAGTTTTAAATAAAACTGTTACTTTGCATTTAGCAAAAGTAATGGGAGGACGACTCACCTCTGATCACATTTGCCAGCTAAAGGTTAATGGTGACACTTTATTTACAGAGTTTTAAATAAATGGGAGAACAAAAACGCAAAGAACAGGCCAAAACAGATTTTATTTTTGGCAAGAAAAATTATAAGTGGTTTTTTATTGGCTTAGGCTGTATTGCCTTGGGTTTCTTCATTATGGCCTATGGTTATGATTTTACCTATGCAGGTAAAAACAACGACGCTAACACCTTTAATCCAGCCATTTTTAGATGGGACCGTATTCGTTTGGCGCCAACATTGGTTTTAATTGGATTTGGCATGCAAGTGTATGCTATCTTGGCCAAACCCGATAAAGAGGATAA
>CAZGDG010000087.1:0-6615 GCA_964524415.1 uncultured Flavobacteriaceae bacterium | reverse complement strand
GATGTCCTAGAAATTTTAAAGGGAGCTTTAAAGTTTAAATGGAATTCAGATTTAAAGTTCATTAGTAAAATTGCAATTTCCATGATACCTGCTGCAGTGGTCGGTATATTTTTTGAAAAAGAACTAGAAGAATTGTTTGGCAGTAACATCCTTTTAGTTGGTTGTATGCTCCTAGTTACGGCAATTTTACTGTTTCTAGCGGATAAAGCCAAAGACACCAAAAAGGCGGTGTCTTTTTCTAACGCCTTTGTTATTGGATTAGCCCAAGCGGTAGCTATACTTCCAGGAATTTCCAGAAGTGGTGCCACGATTTCAACCTCCGTTTTATTAGGCAACGATAAGACAAAAGCGGCTCGCTTTTCTTTTTTAATGGTAGTCCCTTTAATTTTTGGCAAGATTGGCAAAGATATCTTTAGTGGAGACCTCACCTATGAAAGTTCTAATTTCACAGCTTTAAGCATTGGTTTTATTGCGGCCTTTGTCTCAGGTCTATTTGCCTGTACTTGGATGATTGCTTTGGTTAGAAAAAGTAAGCTAACCGTCTTTGCGATCTACTGTGCAATCGTTGGAATTATTGCCGTAATCTGGACCCTGGTTTACTAATGGCTTCTTTAGAAGATTATACGGCTGGAAAAGTTATCTTAATAGATAAGCCCTTACACTGGACATCATTTCAGGCAGTGAATAAAATTCGCTGGGCCATAAAAAAACGCTTTGGTATCAAAAAAATCAAAGTTGGCCACGCAGGTACTTTAGATCCCTTAGCAACAGGCCTATTGGTTATTTGTACAGGTAAAATGACGAAACAAATCAATACTTTTCAGGGCCAGGAAAAAGCATACACTGGAACGATTACTCTAGGGAGCACCACACCCTCTTACGATTTAGAAACTGAGTTTGACAAGACATTCGACACAAGCCATATTACAGAAGATTTAATACATAATACTTCAAAACAATTTACTGGAAGTATTGAGCAATACCCTCCCATTTTTTCGGCCTTAAAAAAAGATGGTAAACGTCTTTACGAAATAGCGAGAGCAGGAGAATCGGTAAAACTCAACCCTAGGACGGTGGAGATAACTACCTTTGAAATTACTGAAATCAATGGTTTAAATTTGAAATTTAAAGTCGTTTGCAGCAAAGGCACTTATATAAGGTCGTTGGCTCACGATTTTGGAAAAGCCTTAAATTGCGGTGCTCATCTTTCGGAATTAAGACGCACGAGAATTGGGTCATTTTCAGTTGAGAAAGCCATATCTCCGGAAGCTTTTTTGGATCAACTATCCTAAATCTTTGGCAGAACCTCTCGCAGATAGATTCAAAGTCTAAACCATTTCTGTTTTATATTCGTATATATAAAAATTCGTAAACCAAATCGCTTTGTCAATAATTGAACGCTTTAAAGCTGAAATTATAACGTTTCTTCTTACTGGTATTTTCGTATTAGGTTTGTTTAGCATTCACTTAAAACAGCACAGAACGCTAATCACCGAAAGCTACTACGAAATTGAACCCGAGCCGGAGACTCCAGAGGAAGAAATAATACCGAATAAACTTGAGGATGCACAGGAGCCATCTAGCGATAAGGCCTTTAATGAAGACGCAGCCTATAAGGAGCTCATGCGGAATTTTAAAACCGTTAGCGCAGATGATTTTGAGCAAACGACCAAGGCATTGGAAGATGCCAAAACGAACACTACAGAAGAAGATCTCTCTGAAATTAATCCCTTTTCAAACAATGTTGGACGTGGCTTGAGCTCCAAAGAAACAGAGGCTTACAAAAAACTTCAAGAGCAATTAAAAAAACGGCAAAAGACTGAAAACACTATTGACGAGCATTCAAAAGGGAGAAGCAGCCTGACCTATTCCCTAAAGAATAGAGTCCTTGAGTCCTACCAAACACCGCGCTATCTCTGCGAATATGGTGGTACGATTGTGGTGAGCATTAAGGTAGATGCCATGGGCAATGTTATTGAGGCCTACAACAATGGTGCCTCTAGCTCAAATAATCAATGCTTAGAAGAAAGTGCCATAGCTTATGCTAAAACAGCTCAATTCAATAGTTCTGAAAGGCAAAACCAAATAGGAACGATCACCTTTATATTCAAAGGCAAAAACTAATCTAAAAGTTCTAATAAATCCTTTATTGTAGACTGGCCTTTATCCTTATTGTACCAACGTTGTAAATCTTCTTTGAATTCTGCCGTTAGTGTCCCATGCTTCTGCTTGTAGTCGTTAACCATTTTTGTAGCTTCAGAGGGTCTAGGACCAAAGGTTCCGATAACCTCTTCGGTCTTATTATCAATAGCTATTAACTTTGGGATGGATCGGCCACCATTGGTTAAGAACTGGTTCATTAAAGCATCATTATCGTCTCTTAAGACTACGCGGTAATTTATATTGCTGCTTAAGGCTGCCACCTTGTTGATTACAGGTAAAATATGTGCTGCATCGCCACACCAACTTTCTGTCAATACAAGCCATGTGACATCGCCTCTGTAATTTTCAATCTTTGCCTTAGCGTCTTCATCGAGTCTTACGGTTTTATCCCAACGCTTCATTCGTCTTTGATTGAGCATTGTGTAGTTGGCCATGGTCTCTGTTTTTTCATGGCCAGTAGTAGACGACGCATTAACTAGCGTATTTATCAGTTCTGTATAATCTTCATAAGACATGCTTTGCTTTAAGCTATCCCTAATCACGGTATTTGGCATTAGTAGTTCTGTTGTTTTCATGAGGGCAAATTTACGATAACATCTTTATTTTTTGTGTTACAGTTGTTACCTTAGACCATAGAAAAATAGTAAATCGCTATGAGTGAAAAATGGTTAAAAATTTCAGAACACTTAAGAACAGTTTTGCTTCTTGCATTTGCGCTTCCAGTCATGGCTTTATATTTTGATTGGTTTAAAGACAGTGATTTTTTTACAATCCGTCGACTAAATAATATTAAAAATCTCGCCATTTTACTTTATATCATCGTATATGTTGTTGAATTGCGAATGAAATTAAAACAACAAGCCCTTGAAATAGAAAAACTAAAAACCAAACTTCTTAGATATGAAAAGTAGCTTGTCTCGTTGTGGTTGGTGCCAAGGTGATGCTTTATACGAAGCCTATCATGACAAGGAATGGGGCGTGCCATTGTATGATGACAATGCCTTATTTGAGTTTTTAATTTTGGAAACCTTCCAGGCTGGGTTGAGTTGGATTACCATACTTCGAAAACGAGAAAACTTCAGAAAAGCTTTTGACAATTTCAACTACAATCGCATTGCAAATTATTCAGAAAATAAGATAATCGAACTTTTAAACGATAAGGGCATCATAAGAAATAAACTTAAAATCAAGGCAACCGTAACCAATGCACAGGCCTTTTTAAAAGTACAAAACGACTTTGGAAGCTTCTCAAATTACATGTGGTCCTTTACAAACGGTAAACCCATCATCAATAGTTATAATGACTACAGAGAGGTTCCTGCAAATACACCTTTGAGCGACCTTATTAGTGCCGATTTAAAGAAAAAAGGGTTTAAGTTTGTAGGGTCTACAGTCGTCTATGCACATATGCAGGCTACTGGAATGGTAAACGATCATGAAGTAAGTTGTTTCCGATATAAGGAAGTTCAAAATTATTCTAAGTGAAAAGATTTCAGTAACTTAGTAAAAAGTAGCTAGAAGAATCCCTTAGAAAAACATCCCGTTAAAATCTAAATCCCCATGAAATTTACAGCAGTATTTTGCACGTTATTTAGTGTTTTTGCGTCGTTATTTGTTTCTGCGCAAATCACTTATGAACCAGCATTTGCAAACCTGAGCTTTAGCAGACCCGTTGAAATTCAGAACGCCCAGGATGGTACAAACCGGTTATTCGTTGTAGAACAACCAGGACGCATTCAAGTGTTCCCTAACGACCCAGATGTGTTGGCTACAGAAGTCTCTACGTTTTTAAATATTGAAAGCACAGTTACGTTTTCAGCAGGACAAGAAATGGGCCTCCTAGGCTTGGCCTTTCATCCTAATTTTACACAAAATGGTTATTTCTACGTGTATTACACCACAGGAAGTTCCAGTAACTTAAGAATGGTCACATCACGATTTACCGTAGATGCAGTAAATCCAAATCTGGCAGACCCAAGTAGTGAACTAGTTTTGTTTGAGTTCACAAAAAATCAGTCTAACAGCAATCATAATGGTGGTAAAATTGCTTTTGGAACTGACGGCTACCTCTATATTTCAATAGGTGATGGTGGTGGTGCCAATGATCCACAAAACAATAGTCAAAATATCAATAATGCCTTTGGAAGCATCTTGCGAATAGACGTTGATGTTGATGGCAGTAACCCGTTAGCCTCCAATGGAAATTATGAAATTCCTAATGACAACCCTTTTGTTGGTGAAACTGGCCTGGATGAAATTTTTGCCTATGGCATAAGAAACACATGGAAGTTCTCTGTAGATGAGGTTACCGGTAATATTTGGGGCGGTGACGTTGGTCAGGGTGAATTTGAAGAAATAAACCTAATTGTTAACGGTGCAAATTATGGCTGGAAACGCTTCGAAGCGGAAACTATAGCCAACAACACTCCTATAGAAGGCCCTGGCGTTCTTACCTCTCCTGTTTTCTTTTATGACCATAATGCGGGAGATGTTTCCATTACAGGAGGTTACGTTTATCGCGGATCTGATATCACAAGTTTAAGCCCTGATATTAATTCAAAATATATTTTTGGCGACTATGTTAGTGGACGCGTTTGGGCCTTGGATTACAATCCAACTACCCAAGTGGCAAGCAGTACACTACTATTTGACTCTCCTGGCTTTGTCTCTAGCTTTGGATTGGACGAGAGTGGTGAACTTTATTTTAGTTCGTATGGTAGCAGTGCCCAAATTTTTAAACTGGTAGATGGTGTATCTGACCAAAATGGTATCGCCGTAAATGGTTTAGGTGAGTGGTCCTTAACCTCAACTGAAAATTTTAATGGGCAAATTAGAGCGGTAGAGACCAATCCTGATGGAACCGTATATCTTGGCGGTGATTTTACAGTCTCAGAAGATAATACAATCAATAATATCGCTTCATGGTCCGAAACAAGTGGTTTAACTGCCTTCGGTACAACTAATGGCACCGTTAACTCGATTAAGTTAGCACCAAATGGCAATCTTTATGTTGCTGGTGCTTTTTCTCTCATTGATGGTGTTTCCGTAAATAATATTGCAATGTGGAACGGCAGTACCTGGGAACCTTTGGGTTCTGGAATAAATGGCTCTATTGCAGCTATGGCCATTGATGCTAGTAACAATGTATACGCAGGAGGTATCTTTGAAACGCTCAATGGTAATCAAGCCAGAAATATTGCGGTTTGGGATGGCACAGCTTGGAGTCCGCTTACAGACACCAACAACGGCATTGCAGGCACCAATAATGAAATTAGATCACTGGCCATTGACAATATGGGCATCTTATATGCAGGTGGTAATTTTGATGAGGCTGGTGGTAACTCGGCTAATCGTATTGCAACTTGGGACGGTAGCAATTGGGACACATTAGGCTCTGGTACAACAGGTTTTGTTGAAGCTATCGCCACAACTGACACGGCAATTTATGTTGGTGGTAATTTTGGCGAAGCAGGCGGTATTTCTGTAAATAGAGTCGCCATGTGGGACAAAAACACATTGACTTGGTCTGCTCTTGGCAATGGATTGAGCAACCTTGTATCTTCGCTACTACATGATGGCGAAAACTTATATGCTGCTGGAAGTTTTGAACTTGCCAACCAAAATGCTACAGACAGAATTATAGTAAATAACATTGCCCAATATAATGAGACTGAGGGATGGAGTCCACTAGGCATCAACACAACGGTAGGTGTTGATAATCAAATACGAGCTATGCAATTTGCCAAAGATAGTGAGGGCACTAACAAAATATTTATAGGTGGTAATTTCAGTACAGCTGGTAACACAGCTGCACAAGATTTTGCACAGTGGCTATTTACGGAAAACTTAACTGTAGAGGAATACACTTCTGCCATGCCCTTTAAAATTTATCCCAACCCAACATCTGATTTTGTATTTTTTAGTGAATCGGTGCTATGGACCCTGAGCGATAGATTGGGTAGAGTGCTACAAAACGGCCAAGGTGATTTTCTAGATATTATAAATTTGCCAAGCGGTATGTATCTCTTAACAATCAATACTACGGAGACTTACAAAATCATAAAAGAGTAATTGTAATTTTTTTATAGCGTGAGCAAACAACTTTTACATCTTTGTTGTCTTCTCTTGGTAACATGGCTTCTCCCCTCTCAAACCAAGAATGAAAAGGAGGAGCGCATTGGCATTGATAAATTTCCTAAGGAAAGTATAATGATTATCCAAAACCTTCCGAATAATTGTAAAATGCTGAAGTTCTACAAAGAGACAGACAATGATCGCCAAAGTTTTGAAGCCAAATTTAAATACAAAAAAAAGCGCTATAGTCTTGAGTTTGACAAAGAAGGAAAGGTTGAAGATATTGAAGTTCAAATTAAATTTAGAACCATAGATGATAAAGCGAAATTGGCCATAAGGCAGTATTTTGAAAACAACTTTAAAAGCTACAAAGTTGTT
>CAZGDG010000086.1:0-10885 GCA_964524415.1 uncultured Flavobacteriaceae bacterium | reverse complement strand
TCGACCCAAAAAAAACTTCTTACGTGAAAGAGCTTACGGTAATTTGGGCCATTAAGGAATCGCTATACAAACTTTTTGCCACACCAGGCATACTTTTTAAATCGCACTTTTTAGTGATTCCGTTTTTGCTGAAAGACGGTGAAACCGTAGCTTGGATTGATTATGACAATAAAAAATACAGATATAATACCGCTTTTTTGGAGTTTGAAGGGTTCTCCTGTGCTTATATCATCCCAGAATGATGACACTTTACAACAACATACTAGAAAGCATCAGTAAAAGTAAGAAGCAGCTCGCGGTACTAATCGATCCTGATAAAATGCATGAAAGCCATATCGAAGCGTTCATGAAGAAGGTCAACGATTCCATTGCCACCCACATTTTCCTAGGAGGAAGCATTCTAAAACGAGGAAATATTGAAAAAACTGCCAAATTGTTGAAATCTTATACGGAATTGCCAATCGTTCTTTTTCCTGGTGACGAAAGTCAACTTACAGATCATGCAGATGGACTTTTATTTCTATCCCTCATTTCCGGAAGAAATCCAGACTATTTAATAGATAAGCATGTAAAATCGGTATCGCAATTACAATCGTTGAGCCTTGAGGTCATCCCAACGGGATATATTCTTATTGAAAATGGCATTGAAACTGCAGTTGAACGCGTTAGCAAGACTAAACCCATAGCTAGACAGGATTTAGAACTCATAGTCAATACAGCAAAGGCTGGTGAATATCTTGGCATGAAGTTAATTTATCTCGAAGCTGGTAGTGGAGCTAGTCATCCTGTTGACGGCTGCATCATTTCAAGCGTAAAATCTAAAATTGATATTCCTCTTATTGTTGGAGGAGGCATCCGGTCTCAAGAAGAGCTTAAAAATGTCTTCGACGCGGGAGCAGACTTAGTGGTTATAGGCACAGCATTTGAGCAAGACCTATCGTTCTTCAACCATCTCAAAAAACAAACAACATACTAATATGGAAGTATCTGTAGAACTCACGTACTCTCCTTTGACCGATGATTATGAAAAACACGTCATTAGCTTTATTAAGCAATTAAGAGCCTCCAAATTCAAAACCTTGGAAAATCCTCTTAGTACTCAGATTTACGGCAACTATGACGAACTAATGCCATTTTTAACAAAGGCCATAGAAGATGCCTTCAAAACAACAGATATTGCTGTAATGTCAATGAAATTGGTGAAAACAGACCGAAGCGACTATGAACCATATTTTTGAGTTTTTTCTTGATGCATACAGAGAAACACCAACGTTTCAAATAATACTCGAGGCCATTGCCTTTATATTTGGAGTCCTAAGTGTTTGGTATGCACGGCAGGAAAATATTTTAGTCTATCCCACAGGCATTATTTGCACCGCAATTACAGTTTACCTCCTTTATATCAACACCTACCTCGGTGATATGTTAATGAATATCTATTATTCCATTATGAGCGTCTATGGTTGGTGGAATTGGTCCCGAAAAAAAGGTGAAACATATCTTGTTCCCATTTCACGCACCTCGCTTAAGGAGAAAATTATAGGCATTGTTCTATTTGGATTAACGATGTTAATTACCTATGTTGTCTATAAAGTATTTGATTATACACTTGAAATAACTAATTACATAGATATTGTTACCTCTGGTATCTTTTTCACGGCAATGTGGTACATGGCCAACAAAAAACTGGAGAATTGGACGCTTTGGATTATTGGAGACCTTATAACAATTCCACTCTACGCTTATCGCGGTTTGGGAATGCTTTCTTTGCAATATCTTATCTTTACAATTCTTGCCATATCTGGATATATAGCATGGAAGAAAAACTTAGACAAGACACAGCAAACTGCTTAAAAGTGGTTCTTTTTGGACCGGAATCCACTGGTAAAACCACATTATCAAAACGATTGGCAGACTATTACCAAACGGAATGGGTGCCTGAATTTGCAAGGGATTATCTTCAAAAAAAGTGGAATGAAGAACAGAAAATATGTGAACCTGAGGATTTAATCCCTATCGCCATAGGACAAATGAGTATAGAAAACAAACTAGCCAAAACAGCTAATAAAATCTTGATATGCGATACTGATTTATTGGAAACCAAAGTTTATAGCGAAGTGTATTACAATGGGTATTGCGACCCTATCTTAGATAAATATGCCCAGCAAAACAACTATGACTTGTATTTTTTAACGTACATTGACACACCGTGGGAAGCTGACGACCTGCGCGATAGACCCAATAACAGGATGGAGATGTTCACTGCATTTTCCATGGCTTTAAAAGAATATCATAGACCTTATGTACTTTTAAAAGGGACTAAAGAAGAGCGTTTTAACGCAGCAATAAACCAAATCGATAAATTATTGAAATCAAAAAAATGAATTTTACAGAACAAGACCTAAAACAAATAGAAGCAAAGGGACTAACCCTTAAAACTGTTGAAAAACAGATAGAACGATTTAAAACCGGAATTCCCTTTACAAAGATTGTTGAGGCTGCCACTATTGGAAATGGCATTATGGCCTTGAGCGACTCTAAGATCGATGAACTCATTGCTTACTTTGAAGGGCAGAAAAAAGATGTTGAGCTTAAAAAATTCGTTCCGGCGTCTGGAGCAGCCACTAGGATGTTTAAATTCTTGTTTCAATTTCTCAAAGAATTTAATCCAGAAAATGATACTGTCGATACCTATATAAAAAACCTTGAATCAAAGGATATGGCAAAGTTTGTCTCAGGCATGGACAAGTTTCCTTTTTATAATTTGGTGTTATCCCAACTTCAACAATCTGGTGTTGATGTTAGTGCCTTATCCCAAACAAAAAAAGTTTGGCATTTTGTGAATACCATGTTAGATGCAGACCATTTAAATTATGGCGTTTACCCTAAAGGCCTTTTACCCTTTCATAAATATTCGGAAAAGCATATTGCCACCGCTTTTGAAGAACATCTTTACGAAGCTGCACTTCATGCTGCCATCGCAAATACAGCCAAAATTCACTTTACTATTTCTAAACAACATACAGATAAGTTTAAAAATGAGTTTTCGAGGATAAAAGAACATGTAGAAGAACAAACTGGTATTGATTTTGAAATCAGCTACTCCTATCAAAAAGAATCGACAGATACCATTGCGGTAAACTTGGATAATACGCCATTTAGAAATCCTGATGGATCGTTACTTTTTAGACCGTCCGGACATGGAGCTCTGATTCAAAATCTAAATGCTGTAGATGCAGACATTATATTCATAAAGAATATTGATAATGTAGTAGTTAAGCCTTATCAAAACGATATTGCTAAATACAAAAAAGTTCTCGCAGGCATTCTTCTTAAAGTACAGGCTAAATCCTTTGGCTATTTAAATCAAATTGATAATGGTGACGTTACGGACAGCACACTCGAGGACATAGAAAAATTTACGTCAGAGGAACTGAACGTAAAGATTCCTAAGGACTATCATAACTTCTCTAAAGAAGAAAAAGCAACATTTCTTCACAAACATCTTAATCGCCCTATAAGGGTTTGTGGCATGGTAAAAAATGAAGGTGAGCCAGGTGGTGGTCCTTTCTGGATAGAAGATGAAAAGGGCCAACAATCACTTCAAATCGTAGAGACGGCACAAATCGATCAAAGCAATACATCACAGAACACTATTCTTCAAAATGCCACGCATTTTAATCCTGTAGATATTGTATGTGGCGTAAAGGATTATAAAAGTGAAAAATTCAATCTTAATCAATTTGTGAATGAGCAAGCCGCCTTCATTACCCAAAAAACAAAGTTGGGCAAAGAACTAAAAGCACTGGAATTACCTGGTCTTTGGAATGGTGGCATGGCCTACTGGAACACCATCTTTGTAGAAGTGCCAATCCTTACATTTAACCCTGTAAAAACGGTAAATGATCTACTAAAAGAGCACCATCAAATATCATGACCTTAGATTATGAAGGCATACTTTCGGAATTAACGTTTAAGACTGCACGGAGCTCGGGCAGTGGAGGCCAACACGTCAACAAGGTATCCACTAAAGTAGTTTTGTATTTTAATATCGTTCAGAGTCAATTTTTAACCGAGGAGCAACAACATTTGTTAATGGAGGCTTTGTCAACGCGCATTACCAAGAAAGGTATTTTGATGTTAAGTTGTAGCGAGACAAGAAGTCAGGCCAAAAATAAAGAGCTGGTTACTAAACGGTTTTTTGACATCTTGGAAGAAGGTCTAAAGGAGGACAAAGAACGAAAACCAACAAAAATCCCTAGGGCTGTGAAGCAAAAGCGATTAGCTTCTAAACGCAAACATGCAGAAAAGAAAGCCCAGAGAAAACCTCCCAAACTCAATTGAAGATTCCAAAATCATTGGTATCTTTGCAGCGTTCTCAAAAAGGGGTGCCCAATAACGGCTGAGATCATACCCATTGAACCTAGAACAGGTAATGCTGTTTAGGAAGTTTTATTTAATCTTTAACCAAAGAATAATTACCTCTTTTTATTCGATTATAATTTATAGTCGTATGAAAAATTTATTCGCAATTCTATGTTTGACGATCACATCGTCAAATCTCATGGCACAAGTCACACCTTCAGATTCAATAAAAGTTGAAAAGTTAGATGAAGTATTGGTAAAAGCAGTTAGAGTTGAAGCTAGCTCACCTATTACCCATACCAACGTAAGGAAGGAAGAAATTGCCAAACGTAATGTAGGGCAAGATATTCCAGTACTGCTCAACTTCCTACCCTCCGTGGTAACCACCTCAGATGCTGGAGCTGGTATTGGCTATACAGGTATTAGAATTAGAGGCGTAAGTGCCCAGTCTACCAACGTAACCATTAATGGTATTCCTTACAGTGATGCCGAATCCTTAGGTACCTTTTGGGTAAATCTAGGAGACTTTGCGTCGTCCGTAGAAAATTTACAGGTGCAACGTGGTGTAGGGACTTCTACCAATGGTTCTGCTGCCTTTGGCGCAAGCATCAATATTTTAACAGATGCCGTGTCCAACGAGGCCTCTGGAGAGATTTCCAATTCCTTTGGTAGCTTTAATACCAGAAAGCATACCGTGAAATTTAGCACGGGATTAATGAACGACCGTTTTGAGATTGCAGGACGCTTATCTAATATCGAATCCGATGGTTATATTGATCGTGCTTCAACAAGTTTAAAATCCTATTTTCTACAAGGGTCTTATGTAGATGACAATACCCTAATCAAAGCTGTTACTTTTGGAGGTAACAACATTACCTACCAGTCATGGTTTGGTTTTGACCCAGCAACCATTGCGGCCATTGGAGAAAATCCAAATATTAATGAAAATAGGCAATTCAATATTGGTGGTATTCAATTTGATAATGAGGGCAATAGAACTGGGTTTTATGACAATCAGGTAGATAATTATAGACAAGATCATTACCAACTGCATTGGAATGAACGATTCAATAATAATTGGTCCACGACACTTGGCCTAAATTACACCTATGGTCGTGGCTATTTTGAAGAATATATAGATAACTACTATTATTCCAATATTCTTTTTGCTCCTGATGCCACCTTTGACTTTTTAGGGCTTGAGCCCATTACGGTTAATGGTGAAGCCGTTGGCAGTATGGATTATATAAGACAGCGCTGGTTGGAAAATGACTATTATGTCGTTAACGCTAATGTTAATTATAGAGACCAAAAATGGGACGCTGTTGCTGGAATATCATTTAGTCATTACGACGGCGATCATTTTGGTGAAATCATCTGGGCAGAATATGCCACCGAATTACCCATTGGTGAGCGTTATTATGAAGGTAACGGAAAAAAGAATGACGCTTCGGTATTTGCCAAAGCAAATTACAGACTTAACGACAAGTTCCGCTTCTTTGGAGACATCCAGGTCAGAAATGTAAATTACGAAACTTCGGGACAGGAGTCTTCAAGTCTTGAGCCATTTAATGTAGATATTAACTATACCTTTTTTAATCCAAAGGCTGGTATTACCTATAGAGCCAATGACAATAACAGTCTTTATTTCTCTTACGCAAGAGCAAACCGAGAACCAAGCAGACAAGACTTTGAAAACAACCCAGATGTAAAACCAGAAGAATTAAATGATTTTGAATTGGGTTGGCGCCACAGAAAAGGAAACTTTAGTTTTAATGCCAATGGGTTTTTAATGCTTTACAACGAACAACTGGTACTTTCTGGCCAGCTAGACGATGTAGGAAGCCCTATTAGAACCAATAGTGGTGAGAGTTACAGAGTGGGTTTAGAATTAGAAGCTATCATTCCCGTAACACCAAAACTAACCTTACAGCCGAATGCAACAATCAGTGCCAATAGAAATCGTGAGACTATAATTTCATTTGATGGAGCCTTGGTTAATCTAGGGGAAACTGCCATTGCTTTTTCTCCAGATTTTATTGCAGCAAATGCCATTGTTTATCAGCCTATGAAAAATTTGCAGTTGTCCCTTTTGAGTAAATTTGTTGGAGAGCAGTTTATGAGCAATACAGAAGCAGAATTATCGCTTTTAGACAGCTTTTTTGTCAATGATTTCAATATAACTTATACTATTGAAACCAATTCTGTCTTTGACTCTATGGTTTTTACTGGTTTAGTAAATAACATTTTTAACGAAAAATACATTTCTAATGGGTATTACTACACGTTTGATGATGATTTCTCAAATCCCGGAACGGTAACCACTATCGAAGGTGCAGGTTTTTACCCTCAGGCCACAACAAATTTTCTATTGGGCCTAACGCTCAACTTTTAGTTGCTTACAAAATAAACACCATTACCTAAATCATCAACCCTGTATGGCTGTAACGTGCAGGGTTGTGTATTTCCCTGTAAGCCTAAGCCTGTAGTTAAGCTGTAGCGATTTTCATCATCGCACCCACATATCACAATATCGCCTGTGCCCGATTCTGTTAATGTAGAGCAAGCAACTGGCGCATGGCTTGGATCTGCAGCATCCCAGGCTAGAAGCGTAGCAGAATTTAAGCGCCACAACCAAACGCCATTGTTCCCTTGTCCTGATACAAAAACGCCATTGTTAGGAAATGCCAATTGGCTAAACTGAGGTAGATTTGTATTGACCTGAAGGTTAACTCCGGCATCAAATAAAAAGTTGCAATTAGCGTTGGGAGCATCATCACTATTACAGGCAAGAAAAGCCAAAAATAAAAAGCTAAAACCTACTTTTTTCATATTAAATTTTAAGTTGCAATTTACGATTAATTAACCATACCGTAAATATTTTGTATATTTGTTCTAATCTCGTGAACACGGGATTTTTCTAATTAGTCCCGAACTGGTTTCGGGATATTTTTATATATAAACGGAAGGACTTATGAGCAAAGTATCTTACTACACTGCAGAAGGATTGAAAAAATTAAGGGATGAGCTTAATCACCTTAAAGATGTTGAACGCCCTAAAGCATCCCAAGCTATAGCTGAAGCTAGAGATAAGGGTGACTTAAGCGAAAATGCCGAATATGATGCAGCCAAGGAAGCACAGGGCTTACTTGAAATGAAAATTGCAAAAATGGAAGAAACCCTTGCCAACGCAAGAGTTATTGACGAGTCACAGCTAGACACTTCTAAGGTATTAGCCTTATCAACGGTAAAAATCAAGAATCAGGTTAACGGTATGGAAATGACCTATACCTTAGTTGCCGAGAGTGAAGCGGATTTAGCTTCTGGAAAAATTTCAGTCAACTCGCCTATAGGTAAAGGTTTGCTTGGCAAATCTGTTGGTGATGTGGCTGAAATCCAAGTACCAAACGGCACAATGAAATTTGATATCTTGGAAATTACGAGATAACAACCCAAAAAGTATAGCACAAAGATTCCTGTTTACCTCCATAAAGCAGGAATCTTTTTTATCTTAGTATTTCACAAAATCAATTCTAGTTATGGCAACACTTTTCACCAAAATCATTAAAGGCGAAATACCATCGTACAAAGTTGCTGAAACTGAGGAATTCTTTGCCTTTTTAGATATTAATCCCAATTCTAAAGGTCATACCTTGTGCGTACCCAAATTAGAAGTGGATAAGATTTTTGATTTAGATGAAGCTACCTACACAGGGCTTATGCAATTTTCAAGACGTGTTGCTCTGGCTATTGAAAAAACGGTACCTTGCGAGCGCATTGGTATGTCGGTTATTGGCCTAGAAGTACCTCATGTGCACGTGCATTTAATTCCACTGCATAATATGGAAGATGCGCGCTTTACCCGAAAGGTAAAATTAAATCCTGACGAATTTTCGGCCTTGGCCAAAGCTATAGCTGCCAATTTCAAATAACACTTAGACCGTTTTAAGACTGATCTGTAGGGTTGTTCCCTTATCTAATTCAGAGTCCAAAACTTTTATTTTGCCATTATGGTAATCCTCTATAATGCGTTTAGACAAAGACAACCCTAAGCCCCAACCTCTTGATTTAGTGGTATAGCCTGGCTCAAATATTTTTTTGAACTGATTTTTGGGAATCCCCTTTCCAGTATCAGAAATATTTATCAACACATTTTTATCGGTCTCTTCAAGACTTAAGACTAACTTTCCCTTTCCCTTCATCGCGTCAATGGCATTCTTCACTAAATTTTCTATAGTCCAACTAAAAAGTTGCGCGTTGAGCTTTACCATAATTTGAGTATCAGGACAATTAATTTCAAAATTTATCAATTTAGAGCTTCGAGATTTCAAATAATCAAATGAAGACTCCGTAACCTCGACGATATCTAGCACCTCTAGGGTTGGTGCCGAACCTATTTTACTAAACCTATCGGTTATGGTTCTGAGTCTATCTATATCTTTTTCAATCTCCTGAATATACTCAGGGTTCACGTTTTCAGATTTCAGAATTTCTGTCCAGCCCACAAGAGAAGATAAGGGCGTTCCTATTTGATGTGCCGTTTCTTTGGCCATTCCTGTCCATAGCTTATTTTGTTCGGCATTTTTGGTGCTACGGTAAAAGAAATAGACCACTGCTGCAAAAAGAAAGATGATAAGCAACAAGGCCAGCGGATAATATTTAAGCTTGTTTAAAAGAGGAGAATTTCCATAGTAGAGGGTAGACAGGACCTTGTCTTGATATCTAATTTCTATGGGCTGATTTTCGTTCTTAAATCGCTCTATAAGCTTTACGAGGTACAGGGAATCTTTAGCCTTTTCTTCGTCAATATTTCTGTAATCCATACTGCCATCACTCGCTACGCTAATCATTGGTGTCGTCTTATTACTAGCGATAATTTGGAAAGGCAATTCCGGTACGTCCGAAGTTAAATCTTGTGTTTTACTGATTTCCTTTTGAGCAAACGACCAATTGCGCATTTTGGCACGCTCTTCTGCCTTGAAATTTTGAAAAAAAACGTAGGTGTTCCAAAGTATGAGGGAAATTATGGCAAACGATGAAAAAATAATAATCCAACGGATGACATTGCGGTTCTTATTGGTCATTTTCAATAGCTCAATTTCTATAATAAAGATAATGTAATAATGTTAATAATATTGTACGAGGCTCTAGCTAAAATGCTTTTGTGCCCCACCTAATATATTTATATTTGTTGTAAATCAAAGGGCTAGATGATTTCAATTAATCCTAAGGATATTTCAACCAAACAACTGCATGGCTATTTGCTAAGTGCCGTAGCTCCGAGGCCTATTGCATTTGCAAGTACGATTGATGAGAAGGGTAATCCTAATCTTTCGCCTTTTAGTTATTTCAATGTGTTTAGTAGCAAGCCACCTATTTTGATTTTTTCTCCTGCGCGACGCGTTAGGGACAATACCACAAAGCACACCTTACAAAATGCTGAAGCCGTTAAGGAGGTGGTTATTAATGTTGTTAATTATGACATTGTACAACAAATGTCATTGAGCAGTACCGAGTATCCGGATGGTGTTAACGAGTTTGAAAAGGCAGGCTTGACGATGCTAAAATCTGAAAAAGTAAAACCTTTTAGGGTCGCAGAATCACCAATTCAATTGGAGTGCAAGGTTAACGATATTGTTTCCCTAGGAACGGAAGGTGGCGCTGGTAACCTCATCATTTGTGAGGTGGTACAAATGCACATCTCAGAAGATGTTATGAATGATGATAATACCATAAATCAAGAAGCCTTGGATTTGGTTGCTAGAGCTGGTGGTAATTATTACAGTAGAGCAAAATTGGGATTTTTTGAGATTCCCAAACCCTTACAAACCTTAGGAATCGGAGTGGATGCCTTACCAGAAGAGGTGCGTAACAGTATGATTCTTACAGGAAATAATCTCGGTATGCTAGCCAATGTTGAGACACTACCCTCAAAGGATGAGGTCAGTGCTTTTATAAAGGATATAAGTAAACGCTATCCAAATATTACAGGTGCTTCGCACCGAGAAAAACATAAACTGGCACGAAATTATTTAAGTTTTGGCGATGTAGAAAGCGCTTGGAAGATATTATTATCATAATGAAAATCGAATTAATATAATAGAATTTATAAACAATGGAAGTACAAGGACGTATAAAAGTAATAGGAGATACCCAAACCTTTGGGAGTAATGGATTTAGAAAAAGAGAAGTGGTTGTGACAACAGAAGAGCAATATCCACAACACCTTTCTATAGAGTTTATACAAGACAAAACAGACTTGTTAAACAACTACCAAGTTGGGCAGCAGGTAAAAATAGGAATAAACCTTAGAGGTCGCGAATGGGTGAACCCTCAAGGCGAAACCAAATATTTTAATTCTATACAAGGCTGGCGTATTGAAACGGTACAATCTGAACCTATGAACGAGAACATGCCTCCTGTACCACCAGCAGAGGCTTTTGAGCCTGCAGGAGATTTAAACGAAGATGAGCATGACGATTTACCGTTTTAATTTTGCATAACACCAAACATAAAAAAA
>CAZGDG010000085.1:0-11023 GCA_964524415.1 uncultured Flavobacteriaceae bacterium | reverse complement strand
GTGCGCTTATCAATAAATTAAAAACGGGTGAAGGCCAACATATCTCAATGTCGCTTTATGAATGCGCATTAGCATCGCTAGCAAATCAAGCAACAAACTGGCTAATGGAAGGTCATATTCCACAACCTATGGGAACCCTGCATCCCAACATTGCACCTTATGGCGACATGTACAGGACAAAAGATGATAGATTACTTGTTTTGGCCATTGGTTCAGATAAGCAATTTGACAACTTATGCTCACTGTTAAATATAGAATGTGATGAATTTAGAACCAACGCACAACGGTTATCCAAAAGAGAAACGCTGAACAGTAAAATAAGTGCATGTGTCGCCCAAGAAGTATCAAGCTACTGGGTTTCTAAACTTGAACAAAGAAACATTCCTTATGGTATCGTTAAAAATATGCAAGATGTATTTGAAGATAATAAAGCAAAAAAAATGTTGCTTAGAGAAGTTATTGAAGGCGTTGAAACAGTTAGAGTGAAAACAGCGTTGGTTTAGCAATTAATGACCTAAATAGACTAAAAGAGAACATACCAAGAGTTATTACAAGACATGTTTTAGACAATTGAAATCGAGCAAATCTCTTAGTCTTTTTATTAGGACACTTATGCTTTTTTCTGAATTAAAAAACTGGAAACCTACAGGTGAGCGTCAATCTAGCTTAGATAAGCTTTTGATTAACCATTAACAAAATACATTTGAAGCTTACCTCTATTTTTTACACTAATCTCGCCTCGTGCCTCACATGCATATATATCTTTTACCTTTAAGAACGTATTTTCTGAAATATTAATTCGTCCTGGTTCTGACATTGACTCCATCCGTGAGGCCACATTTACCGTATCACCCCAGATATCATAAGCAAATTTTTTAGTGCCAACGACTCCAGCTACTACAGGCCCAGTATGGATTCCTATTCGAATATCAAATGTTAAATCTGTTTCGGTGTCCCTTTTTGTTTGTGCTACAAACTCCGAAATTTCTAACGCAGCTGCTACCATTCGCTGCGGATGGTTTTCTTTGTCATCGTGAATACCACCTACGCACATGTAGGCATCTCCTATGGTTTTAATTCTTTCCAATCCATGCTTGTCTACAATCTCATCAAACTTTGAAAAATAATAGCTAACGGTTTTTACCAATTCCTCGGGAGTTAATTTCTCAGAGTAACTAGTAAAGCCTTTAAAATCACTAAAAAAAACGGTCACGGAATCGTATTCCTTAGCCTTTACCCTACCATGAGATTTCAACTCGGCAGCAGTATCTTCTGGTAGAATATTAAGCAGTAAAGTATCGGATTTCTTCTTTTCTTTTGATATGGCTCTATAAAACCATAATCCGCCTGCAAGCAGCACTGCCGTAAAGCCCAAAATAATTCGCTGGTTTTTAGTACGTTCTTCTAGAAGCTCCACCTCTATTTGCTTTTGAGATACCTCAAAATCGGTTCGTTGGTCAAATTGCCGCTGTAGCGTTTCTAAATTTAACAGCGAATCCCGGTGAATGATATAGTCTTTGTAATGTTTATAGGCTTTCTCCTTTTGACCTTGGTTGTCATACAGCTCGGCTAATTTTTCATTGGCATCAGCCTGTTGTTCTAATAAATCATATTGGTCTGCTAAGCTTAGACTTTTCTGGACATAAGTAATAGCCGTTTCCAGATCGTCTTTTTCTGTATAAATATCTGCCATGGCCATGAGATAAACACTAATGGGATAATAATCCTCGTAAGCCTCGAGGATTTCAATCGCTTCGTTAATGTTATTTTCGGCAATGCTATTCTTACCAGTATAGGCATAGACCATACCTGTATTACCCAGAACATAGGCTTTGCCCTTAGAATAATCGGTCTGCTCAAAGAGAGCACCTGATTCCCTGAAATACACCAGTGCGGAGTCGAACTTTTTATTGTTGAGCAACGCATCACCAGCATTTAAAATAAAAGAAGCTAAAGCTATGGTATCTTCAGTCTGCCGTAAGGTACTTATCGCTTTAGCGTAATACAACATGGCATTCTTATGGTTGTCGGACATTGCGTAGATATCTGCAACTGCGCCAAAAGCCGTGCCTTTTTTATTAAGTAGTTTTTTTTGTGAGGCAGCTATTTCCGCACTTTTAAGATAGGCCGCCAAGGCCTCGTCTAAGTCACCACGATATTGAATGGCATCCCCTTTTATATAGTGACCATAATATAAATATTCTGTATTTTGAACCTGTTCCGCAAGGTTTATTAGCTCTTGGGCATAGGCTTGTTTTTTGTCAAAATCCGTAATTTCGTTAAAGGCCAAGTTTCTGAGCAAGTCAAGTTTATCCTTTCCGCTAAGGGTATCTGCCTCATATATTGTCGCCAGTCTATCCGCTTCGCGTTGGTCTTGTGCAGGACAAATTTGTATAATAAAAACATAAAAAAAGCCTAAAATATATTTATAGGCTAATTTCTTGGCTATCATGTCGAAGGTTTTGCTAATACTCTAATACGTGGATCTATAGTAAAGGTCTTCGGTTGGTCTTTATAAGCACCTTTTTTGGGATTTATTGTAAAACGAACCGTATAATATTCATTATCACCGATTTCAGGCCCTATGGCTGTCCATGCTACTTGTGAACTTACATCTCCATTGCCTTTGGTAATACTTTGGGTAAGCACATCTCCAGTACCAGTATTAGGATCGTAAATAATATCATCTATAGCCACGCTGTAATCGTCATTTTGTTTTTGAAAAGTGCTGGCCTTCCAATTAACCGTGCTACCTGGATTTAAGAAAGACTCGAAAGTACTGGGTTTATTGGGGTTTTCATTTTTACCATTATTATCATCTGAAAAAATTAAATTGCCCTGAGCCTGCTCATCAGATATGGGGCCTGGTGGCAAGGGATAGATAGTCACACAATTTATTTGGAGGTTGATTTTAACGGGCTTGGAGTCCTTAACGACAAGTTGCCATACGGTATTTGATATGGGGTTTTGAGGCTCGTCGACAACCCCTTGAATAGCCGGGTCCCCATTTTTTTGAGCACCATTTGGTATCATAAGGTATTGCGAGGAGCTTTTAGCCTGCAATAAAAACCAGCCCGGTTTATTAGTAACATCTACTTTTTTCCATAAAAAATTATCCGGTGCTTTGTTAATCTTAGCCAAGGAATTCTGGCCTATAGTGGCCCCTTCCAACTTGGAGTTATTTAAGACATTGAGGTACATCCCACTGTATTTTACCTTAAGTAGGATATACTCTGAATCAACTGGAGATGGAATAATATCCCAATAAAAGTTGTCAGTGGTCGGATCAACACCTTGACAGGCGTAGCGACCCTCTTCATCGGTTTTCTGAAAAATATTAAGATATTGTCCACTACTTTTTACTTGTAATAATTGATAAGAATCTGACATGATTGGTTGGTTTTTGGTTAGGATTAATTAATGGTTTATAGCTTATTTCTTTACAAGATAGTGAATTAAACGCTAATCACAGTTTCTTTATTTGTAGCACCTTTCTGCTTATCTAAAAAGCTCCTTAAAACGCTAGTAACCCACCAATATTTAGCTACATTGTTATTAATTACTCATTATAAAGCTCATGTTTTAGCCCAGTATTCAACTATTCATTTCAAAATCAAAAAAAACTTTTAAAAATTTGGGAGTTTAAAGGGCTTAGTTGTTTTATCAATAAATAATTAAATTTTAAAAACATGAAAACCCTAAATTTTAAACTACTTACAATTTTAACTGCAATGACATTTTTTATTGGCACATTCACATCTTGTTCAGATGACGACGGTCCTACGGTAAATATTACAGTTAATGAAGGACCTAATGGTGATATAGGTGGAGATTTTACTGGAGATGGTGGAAGTGGCTCAAGAACTGTGAATTGGACAAACAACTTAGCCACAGCAGATTACAACGCTGATATAACAAGTACATCTTCAGGAACTTTCCAGATTATAATTATTGATGCCGATGGTACCGTAGTACTTGACAGAAATATTAACGGACAAACTGAGGAAGATACCATTGGAGGTGTTACTGATGCTGGTGAACCTGGAACTTGGACTGTAACCATTAATTTAGAATCCTTTACTGGGAACGGAAGTTATTCGTTAAGCGCA
This sequence comes from uncultured Flavobacteriaceae bacterium, assembly GCA_964524415.1. Classification (GTDB taxonomy): domain Bacteria; phylum Bacteroidota; class Bacteroidia; order Flavobacteriales; family Flavobacteriaceae; genus Winogradskyella. The sequence continues at coordinate 6,914 of CAZGDG010000085.1, read as the reverse complement.
GGTGACTAATTAATAGTTTTATAAAAATTTCTGGAAAGGCTGTCTTTAATGAGATGGCCTTTTTAATAGTATAGCGTGTAAAAGATTATCCGATAGTGATTTTAATCTAGACACTTTGGCTAAAATTGTTCGACAAAGATTCTTAGTTAATTTAAATGCGGTAAGTAAATTAGATAATACAACGTTTAAATCCTTAGAGTCAAGCGGCACAATTAACTTATTAGGAAACAATTTTGCTCGAGGTGTACAAAAATATTACAGAGACAGGGAATACAACATTTCAACCATACAAACCAATCTAGAAGTTTATTTCTATTTAATCAAACCCCTAATGCTTGAGTTTCCCGCAGACAGGTTTGTTATTAAAGGCCATCTTCAAGACGTCTATTGTGAAAATGCAGACTTGAAAAAACTTTACGGAATGTTCAACGGTATTCTAACATCGCGTTTATTTAACTTAAACGTTAGAAAAAGACTATTAGAACTATCTATAGATAAAACCCAGAAACTCATTGCTAGACTTAACTCAATCAATATCACCTAAACGCTTTTAGGGTACTAGTAAAAAAAGTTCTACAAGACCTATAATTAATTGCTACTATACAACTATTAGAAAAATTTTTTAACTTTAAAGAGCTGATTTTTAAGGTGTAAAATGTCACTGGACTATAAATTTTACGATGTAATAGTCTAATCGATTAAATGCCATTAAATAAAATGGCAGGAATTAAATCTGTTTTTACCACTGTAATTATTGAACAATGCGTTATCTGTCTTTCCTTATCTGGTCCTTAATTACCCTAGGCCTATGCTATCTTCTTAATAACCCTATGGGTAAACTTCCTGCCTTGGGCAAGATCGTTAGTCCCTCACATGGATTCTGGCGATTACTGGAAGGCGACTTGCCAAACCTGCCAGAAGAGGTGATTCATGAAAATTTAAAAGATGAAGTGCATGTGGTTTGGGATGAAAACCTTATTCCCCACATCTATGCCCAAAACGACGAAGACCTTTACTTTGTCCAGGGCTACATTACCGCCAGTATGCGCCTTTGGCAAATGGACTTTCAAAATCGTGCAGCCTCGGGCAGACTCTCCGAAATTGTTGGGGAGGCGACCCTGGATTTAGATCTAAAAACGAGGCGCATGGGTATGGAATTGGGCAATGAAAAGAATTTTGCTGCCACCGTGCAAGACCCTTACGCGAAAATGACTTATGAGCAATATGCCAAAGGGGTTAATGCCTATTTGAACTCCCTGGAGGAAAAGGACTGGCCGCTGGAATACCGGCTACTCGATATGAAACCGGAACCTTGGTCTGCCTTTAAAACGGTGCAAATAGCCACTTTTGCTGCCAGACCGTCTACTGCAGAACCCAATCATGATATTGCCTATACCAATTTTTGGGAGGCCTATGGCTTCCTAGACTGGGAATTACTGTACGGAGGACTTGATACCGATGAAGACCCTATTGTGGATGCGCCGGGAACCTGGGATTTCGAACCTGTTACAAGCAGAGCTAAAACTTTGGACATCATTAAGGCTCCAAATGACCTTAAAGACAAGACGGAAGAAGACCTTATCGGCGGATCGAACAACTGGGCCGTTTCTCCAGACAGATCGGCCACAGGAAATGCCCTTCTTGCCAGCGACCCACATGTACCTCTTTCCCTACCCAGTGGTTTTTTCATTACGCACCTTCATTCACCAAATATAAATGTTATGGGTTTTTGTAGACCTGGAGTAGCTCCTCCTATTGGCGCATTTAATGACAGCATTGCCTATGGTGCCACCAATGCCCAGCGGAATTTATCAGACTGGTACAGGGTGAAGTTTACGGATCCTACCAAAACCAAAATCCTCGTGGATGACCGTGAAGTCCCAGTTAAGAGAAAAATTAATGAAATAAAAATTAAGGGTAGAAAGCCCGTTTACGATACCATTTATTGCTCTGATTTTGGAGTGATTGCCAACCATAGCGAACTCATTTCACAAGAAAACGAAGGTTGGGCTTACCGGTGGATAGCACAAGATACTAGTCGAGTAGGCGTTGCAGTTATTAACATGGCGCAAGCCAGGAACTGGGCAGAGTTTTCAAGGGCTATGGATCAATTTGACAGCCCTCATGTCAACTATGCTTATGCCGATGCTCAGGGCAATGTGGGAATAAGGGTCGCCGGAAAAACGTTGGTACGCCAGGAGACGGAGGGATTATTTTTGAGGGATGGTACAAAAAGTGAGAACATCTGGACAGATTATATACCCGTGGAACACCGCATTGAGCAATATAATCCGGAGCGTGGGTTTGTGAGCAGTACAAACCAGTTTCCAGCAGATTCCACCTACCCTTATGTCATTAATGCCTGGCTCTATGAGAGTAAGCGCAACCGACGCCTTAACGGACTACTTGAGGCCGATTCATCTATTACGATTAAAAAAATGATGCAGCTCCAGTTAGATAACTACAACCTAGAAGCTTCAGAAAACCTAGATTATTTTTTGTCGATGCTGGATTATGAAACGCTCGATCCTAAGGCAAAAGCCATCTATGATGATCTGAGCAGCTGGGATTATATGGCTGACCCTGAACTCACTGCCCAGGCCTATTATCACCTCTGGATTGTCGCTATTCGGGATTTGGCGTGGGACGAACTGGATAAAGACGGTTTAAACCTGGTCAATCCGACTATGTACCGCACCCAGAAACTTCTGAAGGAGCAGCCTAATCTCAAGTGGTGGGACATTGACAGCACGGCTGTCAACGAAGATGCCAGACTGCTTATTCAGGCAGCTTTTGACAAAATGATTTTGGAAGTGGATGAATGGCAAGCTGAAAATCAAGACCTGAAATTTAACTGGGGCAATCTAAAAGGCACAAGCCTGACACATTTTACGCAATTAAAACCCTTAAGCCAGGACAATCTATTTGTGGGGGGAGACGTTGGGATTTTAAATGCGAGCGCGAAAAATTGGGGCGCCGGGAATCGGTTGATTGTCGAACTTCGTCCCGAAGGGCCAAAGGCGTGGGGCGCATTGTCTGGCGGTCAGAGTGGAAATCCAGGCAGCATGTGGTATGCAAATCTAACAGAACCTTGGGCAAATGGCGAATACTTTGAGTTAGACCTTTACTATTCAGTAGACAATCCGAAACATTTGTTTATAAGTCACTTTAAACCAAAACAAAAATGAAAAAGTTTGTAGCCTTTTTATTAATTGTAATCCTAGGGTATCTACTCACAAGCTTTGGTCCTTGGTACCTAATTGCAATTGCTGGTTTTGTAGGCGGCTTGGTCTTAAGCAATCAGTGGAAGGGCTTACTCATCGGCTTTTTAGCAGGTTTTATACTTTGGGCCATTCACATCTATGCAATGTCCAGTTCAAGTCAAAGCGACCTACCAGCACGCATGGCAAAGATTTTTACTTTGCCAAACGATACTATGCTTCTAGTGGTCAGTGCCCTGGTCGGTGGGCTTGTGGCCGGTTTTGGAGCAGCAGCTGGAGGTGGTTTGAGAAAGGGGATGACATCCAAATAGATTCTAAAAACTGACGGTATGAAGACATCAACAAAGCAAGCATGGAGCCCAGCAAGAAAATTTGGTATTCTCTTCTTTTCGGTATTCTTTTTTCTTCAGATTATACAGGTGTTTTCCCGGTTTTTCCTAGGGAATAAAAATATGGACATCATTTACTACCCTTCCCTTTTTGTTCAAAACTATATACTTCGCCTTCATGCCATACCAAAGTGGACTCATCTGTCCTCGGGAGGAGCAGACACCTTGGATGATTGGGTTCAGCAGTTGGCCTATATCCTCATCGCTGTTCTTGTGGCAATCCTTGTTATTACTTTTTCCAGGAAAAGGAAAGACTATTCAAGTTTATACCAATGGACCAAAATCTCCGTACGGTATTTTCTGGGAGCTGTGATGCTTCTTTATGGATTGAATAAGCTGTTCTTTAACCAAATGGTCTATCCTTTGTTGAGCTATTTCTATACTCCTTTAGGAGATTTTAAACCCATGGATCTAGCTTGGACGTTTGTAGGTTATTCACCTGCTTACCAATTTATCGGAGGTCTCTTGGAAGTTATGGCAGCGGTATTGATTTTTTTCCGCAGAACTCTTGTACTTGGCTTGCTTATTTTTCTGGGTGTTATGAGCAATGTCTTAATGCTCAATTACCTCTACGGTGTTGCAGTGAAATCCTGGTCTACGACACTCGTCATTATAGGACTATTTCTACTTTGGGAACACCTTCCAAAACTTATGGATTTTCTATTATTTCAAAAATCTGCTAAGATTGAAGTTCCGGCAATGAATATTGATACCCCTTGGAAAAAGGGGGCTAGATTAATTCTTAAGTATGGGTATATCGCATTGGTACTTTTTATTTTGGTAGACAGTAATTACAAGATTCATTCTCGTGTAAACAGTTACAACCCCATCCCAATCGAAGGTGCGTATGATGTACATTCCTTTATTGTAAATAGCACAAAAAACACTGATTATTTTAATGAAAATCGATGGAATCAAGTTGTCGTAAATAAAAGTCCGGACGGATTGACCAGTTCCGGGCATGTTATGCTTGGTACCATTAAAAGGGAATTGGCAACCTTTAAAATTGACAGTTTAAACCAGTTAAGCATTACTTTTGATCGGGATTCTTCCATGGTTTTTAAAGGGCTTCATAGCTTGTCTGGCGATTCTTTTATCTGGACTGGTACATTTGGCAAGGATACAATCCAGATGGAATTAAGAAAGAATGAGCGGGAATTAACCCTACACGAAAGTCCTTTCAGGTTAATTGTCGAACCAGGTGAACAGGAGAACCTAAGGACGAGAAAGTGAGAAATAGCCAAGAAATATTGCCTGAAACATTTAAATTCTAGAGCGCGCTTAGCTATAACTTCTCCTGATTTGTTGTGTTCAATTTTAAAATCGACCTTAAAATCAATGAAAATAAGACTTCTAATGGGAATTCTGTTTTGTGCTAAATTCTTTGCATGTGAAAAAAATAAGGATAATCGATATATTTTATTTCTTCAAAACCGATTTTAAGAAGAACATGTGCTGAACGAACTTAACCCAGAAATCGAACCAACTGAATACAAAGAAATCTTGGCGGAATTTGAAAAAGCGGATTAAAAGTAATCAGCGAAAAAAGAAAGAGTAATGTAAACGCTCTTGAATACGCCAATGAAATCGTACATAAAATTGACAGCTTGATGAATGACGGAATTAAGCCCTAAAAAATAATGATAGCAGGAACTTCAAAAGGCGGATATATTGCACAATACGTTTCGACTTTAGCAAACAACCCAAAACTTAACTTTGTGTTCATATCAAGTTTCAGAAACAGGGGTTTGGAAGATATCCCAGAAATAAACTTTGTGTTCATATCAAGTTCCAGAAACAGGGGGTTTGGAAGATATCCCAGAAATAAACTTTTGCGGAAATATTTTGAACATTTACGAAAAAACTGATGCTTTCGGTGTGTCCGCAATCATAAGAAAAGAAAGCACAACCTGTGAAATAAAGTTCTTCAAAGAAATTGAACTAAATACCGGAATTGGACATGGATTTTTTTTCAAACCGCAAAAAGAATGGATTGAGCCGTCTAAAAAATGGGCAAACGGAAATTATGAATTGAAATAGAAACCTTAGAATAACAATAACCATAAGCAATTAACCCGTTCTCGCCTATTTTTGTAAATTACCGCAACCTATTTAAATGAACAAACTAGCCCAAAAACCGCATCTGATTTTCCTATTTGCGATTCCATTATCAATTCTTATTGGAATTTTAAGCGGAGACAACGTATTAGAGTTTAATGTTCACGATAGCTATTTTATAATTGCCCACTTTTATCTGGCTATACTGGTTTCAATACTTTATGCCATTGTCGCGATTGGCTATTAGGTGGCGCAAAAAGCAGGTGTCAAATTATCGGATTTGCTAACTTGGAGTCATATTGGCTTGACTTTTGGCGGAACTATGTTTGCATGGGTTTTAACCAAATTCTATCGAACTGACTTTAGGTATTACGACTTCAATACTAATCTGACATTTGCTATAAGCCTATTCATTTTGCTTGTTATTGTTGGACAGCTATTTCTTCTGATTAACATTATTTATGGAATTCTTAATAAAAAGAATAAAGCTAGCAACTGATTTCACCAATAGCTCATTATGGTAAATTTATTAACTTGAAAGTCGCTCGTTTTTGCTAAATTTAACATTACGGTGGAATGATACCTACCTCCAGGAAGGCTCATGACTATTCCGTAATACAACCCTAGCCAAAAAGAGCTAAGACGTAAAACTCTCTTTTAGAAATCATCTTATGTTCAAAAACTTAAAAGTAGTAGAGCTAGTTAGTGTTTTAGCTGGCCCTTTAACTGGGACATTCTTTGCAGAATTAGGTGCAACAGTCATTAAAATTGAAAACAAACTCACCGATGGCGATGTTACACGACTATGGAAACTCCCAACCGAATCAAGGGAAAAGCCCATCTCTGCTTATTACGGTGCCGCAAATTATTCTAAAGAAAGCCTCTTCCTAAATTTAAAAGACTGAGAAGACTATGAGATTTTAGTTGAACATATAAAGGATGCAGACATTGTGATAAGCAACTATAAGCCCAACACCGCCAGAAAACTTAAATTGGGCTATAATGACTTAAAACAGTACAATCTTTCCGTTATTTATGCAGAACTTACTGGGTTTGGAAGTAACGATTCAAGGCCAGCATTTGATGTTGTGCTGCAGGCCGAAACCGGATTTATGTTTATGAATGGTGAACCCAATAGAAACCCCGTGAAAATGCCAGTGGCATTAATTGATGTGCTGGCTGCCCACCACATGAAAGAAGGCATACTTTGTGCGCTTATCAATAAATTAAAAACGGGTGAAGGGCA
>CAZGDG010000084.1:0-11361 GCA_964524415.1 uncultured Flavobacteriaceae bacterium | reverse complement strand
TGTGGGTCATACTGGATTCGAACCAGTGACTTCTACCCTGTCAAGGTAACACTCTAAACCAACTGAGTTAATGACCCATAAAAAAAGTCCACATTATTGCGGACTTTTGGTGGGCGCGAAGGGATTCGAACCCCTGACCCCTTGGGTGTAAACCAAGTGCTCTGAACCAACTGAGCTACGCGCCCGATAATTGGATTGCAAATATAGATTAGTTTTTATTATCTCAAAAGGAAATTATTAAAAATTTACAGCACCTCTGCCACTACAAACGTACTGCCTCCAATAAAAATTAAATCGGTTTCTTTAGCTCTTGACTTTGCTTCATTGTAGGCTTGTTCAACACTACTGTAAAAGTTTCCGGAAAAACCTTTTTCCAAAAATTTTGAAGCTAGCTCAACTTCATCCATACCTCTTTGCACCTTGGGTTTACAAAAATAATAAGTCGCAGATTTTGGAAGGATATCTAATACGGTATCCAAATTTTTATCATTGACACTACCGTAGACTATATGTAAATGGTCGTACTTCTCATCCATAAGTTGAGACACTATATATTCTAGACCTTCCCTATTATGAGCTGTATCGCAAATAATTTTAGGATTATGACCTAAAACTTGCCAGCGACCCAAAAGACCAGTATTCACAACCACATTTAACAGTCCTTCTTTTATTTGATCATCAGAAATCTTTAAGCCAAGGTCTATGAGTGTTTTTATTGCCGCTAGTACGGTTATGATATTCCTCTTCTGGTAAGACCCTTTTAAATCACTCTTATAATCACTAAAGGTATAATTTTCCGCAAAGCTTATTGGCGCTTCTGTTTGCATGGCTTTCTCCAGAAATACCGCTTTTGTCTCTTTTCGTATCTCGCCTATAATTACCGGAACGTTAGGTTTTATTATACCTGCCTTTTCAAATGCGATTTTCTCCAGCGTATCTCCAAGAATAGCAACATGGTCAAAACCAATATTGGTAATCACAGACAAAATAGGTGTAATTATGTTCGTTGAGTCGAGTCGTCCTCCCAAACCAACTTCAATTACCGCAATATCAACAGCCTTCTTGGCAAAATAATCGAAAGCCATTCCAACGGTCATTTCAAAAAAAGACAATTCCCGTTCTTCCAAGAACGTTTTGTTTTTGCTTATAAAATCTACAACATCCCTTTTCTTTATGGGTGTACCATTAACGCGTATGCGTTCCCTAAAATCCTTAAGATGGGGCGAGGTATAAAGTCCTACCTTATACCCTGCTTGTTGAAGTATGGAAGCCAACATATGACTTGTTGACCCTTTGCCATTTGTACCGGCAACGTGAATTGTTTTAAACTTCTGATGCGGATGTCCTAAATGTTCATCTAACTGAAGTGCATTGGTAAGATCTTTTTTATAAGCTGATCGACCTTTGTTTTGATACATTGGCAACTGCTGAAACATCCAGTTCAAAGTATCCTGATACGTCATCGCTATTGTGAAACCTCAAAATTAATACTTACAAAACCTATCTGTGTAGCTGGAGCATTAGGGTCTGGAGGCCATTTATGTGAAAGTGCAATTTTCTTAGCAGGTTCTAAGAGACATGGATGCGTATTGGTAGAACCCTTAATACCAGGTTCAGCGGATATTACGTTACCCTGCCTATTGACCTTGATTTGAACAACTACCAAACCGTATTCGTTACAATCTTGCTTAAAAATTTGTCGTGTTGGCCGTCCACGACCACCGAGCCCGTAACCTACACCACCCTTTCCTGGGCCAGAGCCTCCAAAATAGCTTGGTGCATATGGGTTACCATCTAATTGCCCTTTATTTCCGCCAGAAGAATCAGGACCTTCACCATCCTTGGTTTCACCTTTTGCATTCTTAACACCTCCTATTAGATTATCGAGATTTCTTCGCTTCGCTTCTTCTTCCTGACGCTTTTTTTCTTCAGCCTCTTTGCGTTCACGTTCTAATCGCTCCATTTCGGCCTTGGCTTTTGCTTCGGCCTCTTTTTGTCTTTTGATGGCTATTTCCTCTGCATTATCTTCAGTTAAAATCTCTTCTGTTTGTGGTTGAGACGTCTGGGGTGTGCTTTGGGATGGCTCGCTCTTCTCTATTTCGCGATTTTCAACTGCTTTTTTCGGTTCACTTAATGGAGAAGCGCCACTACCAAAATCTGAAGTCCCAAAATTTACAGCAACACCGTATTCTTCCGGTGGATCTAAGTACTGAGGCCCTACCACGAACAACAGTAAAATAACAATCACTGAAATGAGAAAAGTGACCCTAGCTGAATTGCGTTCGTGTTTTGTTTCTAAGTACTTCATTTAAATTTCTTAATCCTTCAGGAGAATTGTGCCTATTTCGGCTGTACTGCGAGGATAACCTTAAATTTGTTCCTATTGGCTATATCCATGACCTTTACCACATTTTCCACTGGTACAGATTTTTCAGCACGTAAAACGATAGTTGGTTTTTCTTTTGAAGCCAGCAATGTAATTAATTCATTTTCCAATACACTTTCGCCAACACGTTTTTGATCAATGTAATAGGTTAAATCTTTTTTAATACTTACAGCAACGGACTTTTTATTCTCTGTTTTTCCACTTGCTTTTGGTAAAATTATATCAATAGCATTTGTCGTTACCAAAGTAGATGCTATCATAAAGAAGATTAATAGAAGAAAAACAATATCGGTCATGGAAGCCATATTGAATTCTGGAGTAACCTTATTTCTGCCTCTAATATTCATGGTCTTAAATTGGTTCGTGTAAGTGATCTAGGAACTCAACGGAATTTGCCTCCATTTGGTAAACCACTTTATTCGTTCTTACAACAATATGGTTATAGGCTACGTAGGCGATAATACCAACTATAAGTCCTCCAACTGTCGTTGTCATAGCTGTATATAAACCACTTGCCAACACATCCATTTGTATGGTTCCACCTGCATTGGCCAATTCAAAAATGGAAAGTATCATACCTACAACCGTACCCAAAAATCCTATCATAGGAGCAACGCCAGAGATGGTGGCCAAAACACTAACGTTTTTTTCTAAGTTGTAAATCTCTAATCGGCCTGCATTTTCTATAGCTGTATTTATATCCTCTAAGGGTTTACCTATCCTAGTTATTCCTTTTGCAATAAGTCTTGAGACTGGAGAATTAACTTGCGCACAGAGCATTTGAGCGGATTCTACTTTTCCGTTACTCACATGATCTTTGATTTGGTTCATGAAATTTGAATCAACCTTAGAAGCCGCTTTTATGGCAAAAATCCGTTCAAAATAAATGTAGGTGGCCACAATTAAAAGGATGAAAAGAATGAGTATTATAACCATTCCTGATGTTCCGCCACTTGCAATAAGTTCTATGATGGACAATGTCTTTTCAACCGATTCTCCATCGGTTAGCGTATCAACATTATCTTGAATATTACCCTGTAATATCATTATGATAAGTTTAGAATTAAAGTTTATTGTATGTAATAACGTTAAGATTCCCGCTAAAGTATATTAGAATAGAGAACGTGTTACCATAAAGCTCAATGCACCCACGATAAAGCCGAGAAGCGCCAGCCAAGAGATTTTTTTAAGATACCAGAAAAAATCTATTTTCTCCATTCCCATAGCCACAACTCCTGCGGCCGATCCAATAATGAGCATACTACCTCCCGTTCCAGCAGAATAGGCTATAAAATGCCAAAGCTCGTTATCCATAGGCTCGGAGAACATACCCAAACTTGCTGCTACAAGCGGTACATTGTCTATGACGGCCGATCCTACTCCAAGGAGAAGTACCACCAAATCGGAAACACCTTCGCCATGAAGTTCGGTTCCCATCATTGGCATAGTTTCTTGTAAAGAATTGGCAAAACCAAACAATATACCCAAGGATTCCAATGCAGCCACAGCCATTAAAATACCGAGAAAGAATAAAATACTAGGCATTTCAATACGCGAGAGCGAGCGATGTACAGGACTATGGTGATCCTGGGAAAAAGCTTCCCCTGTGTCCACCTGAGCCATAGTAAATTTTGAATTAGTGTATATTTCTGCAAAAATAGCTACTACACCTAGTGACAACATCATACCTACATAAGGTGGTAAGTGGGTGATTACTTTAAATATTGGAACAAAAACAATGGCGCCCAAGCCCAAAAACAACATAGTTGAGCTAAATCTATTTTTAGGTTTTTCGTCATCACCTTGAAGCTCTAGGGTACCCTTAAAAGGTGGTAGTAACGACGCAACAAATGTTGGAACTACCATACAAAGCAACGACGGAATAAATAAATACATGAACAATTTCCCTGTTGATACTTTATCGCCAATCCATAACATCGTCGTGGTAACATCTCCTATGGGAGACCACGCACCTCCTGCATTAGCAGCTATGATTATAAGACCAGCATACCATATCCTAACGTCCCTTTCCTTCACAATTTTTTGAAGAATGGAAATTAATACGATAGTTGCCGTAAGGTTGTCGATTATTGCGGATAGAACAAATGCCAAAATCGCAAACATCCAAAGCAGCTTCTTTCTGCTATTAAAATTAACTGCTGATTTTATCGTAGAAAAACCATCAAAATAATCTATAATCTCTACAATGGTCATGGCGCCTAACAAGAAGACAAGGATTTCAGCGGTTTTACCCAAATGATGCAAGAGGGTCTCTTCCATCATGTGCATTTTTTCTTCGTGACCTAACAATCCAAAATTCTCCATTAAGTTGTGCTGTGCCGTATCAAACCACTGAGAAAAATTATCGATACCCAGAGCAATGAGGGCCCAACAAACTGCCATCATCACTAATGCTGGAATTAATTTATCGATTTTTATGTTGTGCTCTAAGGTAATGGCAAGGTAGCCAAAGACAAACACCAGAATTATAACGGTTTCCATATGTTGTTATAAATTAGTTACTTTAAGTTGAACATTATTCTTCAGATTATTAATCACTCTGATTTCATATTTTCCTAAGGAATTCAAAAAAATCCTAAGTACCTTGAGGATGTGATTGTCCAAAAGAAAAAAATTGGAAAAGAACTCTGAAGTTGCGCCTTGCGCTTTGTGCAACTTAATTATCAAGTTTGGATTAAAATTAGTCAAACAAATATAAAAAACTCTAATTCCTAATAAGTGAATTAATTATTAATTTTAGTGTTTAGGCTTTAAAACCTTTCCAGAACAGTGGTCTCGGCTGGCACCTGTTACACTCTTTAAGCAATTGGTCTCATTACGTTCTCTGAGCACCCCTAAAAATCCAAAAATAAGCGCCTCTTTAAAGTTGATTATCTTAGGATTAGGTAAAATAATTTCTGTTAAAGCTAAACGTTTTATTCTAGAGATAAGAAAGTCGTTAAAAGCTCCTCCTCCAGTTATCAGTGTTTTAGTGTTTTCTCTTTTAATAACCCTAGAGATTTGAATAGCTATATGCTCTACCAAAGTTCTAAGTATATCTTCCGTCTTTAGTTTATATGACTCCACAACAGGAAAAAATTTCTCTTTTACCCACTCCAATCCCAGAGATTTTGGCGGTGCCATATTATAAAAAGGAATAGCATTCAATTGGTCTAGTAAAGGCCTGTGCAGTTGTCCTGATGCTGCAAGCTTTCCTCTATCATCAAAATCTAAATTAAGTTTAGAAACAAAATAATTCAAAACCAAATTCGCAGGACAGATATCAAAAGCGAGTCGCTCGCCATTTTTCTCAAATGAAATATTAGCAAATCCGCCAAGGTTTAAGCAAAACTCAAAATCCTGAAATAATAATTTATCGCCTATAGGTACTAAAGGCGCTCCTTGTCCTCCAAGGTTTACATCTTCCGTTCTAAAATCACAAATGACCTTAAACCCGCACGTGTCTGCATGTTCTTGCCTATTTCCTATTTGGTAGGTGTAGCCCAAGTCTGGTCTATGCCAAATCGTGTGGCCATGAGAGGCTACAAAATCTAAATCTGTAATATTGTTTTTAAATATAAATGACTTAACTACATCACCCAAATACTTAGAATATTCAATATCTAATACTTGCAGTGAGTCTTTATCTAGATTAATAGCGTCGCGCAAAGCGTTGCGCCATGTCGAAGTATAAGGATAAGTCTCTGCACAATTAATTTCAAATTCCCACTTGGAATTTTTTTTAAAGGTACAGTATGCTAAATCTATTCCATCCAAGGATGTTCCAGACATAACTCCAACAACTTTATAGGCATTCTTTGTCATATTAGTAAAAATACTATTACATATTGAAAATACGACAATAAACAGTTATCTTTGCACGAAAAATTTAATGAATCAATAATCAAAGAATTTTATGGACTTTAGCCTAACAGAAGAGCATTTGATGATTCGTGATGCGGCGCGCGATTTCGCCAAAACCGAATTACTACCAGGAGTGATTGAACGCGATGAGAAACAAGTCTTTCCAAACGAGCTTGTTAAGAAAATGGGAAATCTTGGTTTTATGGGAATAATGGTTGACCCAAAATATGGTGGAAGTGGTATGGACACCATTTCATATGTGCTTATCATGGAAGAATTATCTAAAATTGATGCCTCCGCCTCCGTGATAGTGTCTGTGAATAATTCATTGGTTTGTTATGGTATTGAAAAATATGGTACTGAGGAACAAAAGGAAAAATATTTAACCAAATTAGCAACAGGTGAATACGTTGGTGCATTTTGTTTAAGTGAACCTGAAGCCGGCAGTGATGCCACATCACAACGCACTACAGCCATTGACAAAGGAGACCATTATGTAATCAACGGTACTAAAAACTGGATAACTAATGGCGGAAGAGCAGATGTATATCTAGTTATTGCGCAAACCGATAGAGAAAAAGGTCACAGAGGTATAAATTGCTTTATTGTAGAGAAAGGTACACCTGGATTTGATATTGGCCCAAAAGAAGATAAACTGGGTATTAGAGGTAGTGATACTCACACCTTACAATTTAATGATGTTAAAGTTCCTAAGGAAAATAGAATTGGTGAGGACGGTTTTGGCTTTAAGTTTGCCATGAAAACACTATCTGGTGGACGTATTGGTATTGCATCTCAAGCTTTAGGAATTGCCTCAGGCGCCTACGAATTGGCTTTAGACTATTCTAAGGTGAGAAAAGCCTTTGGTACTGAAATATGTAACCACCAAGCCATTGCCTTTAAGTTAGCCGATATGTATACTGAAATTGAAGCGGCAAGACATCTAGTCATGAAAGCAGCTTGGGAAAAAGACCAAGGATTAAACCATGACATGTCTAGTGCCATGGCAAAATTATACGCCTCTAAAGTAGCCATGGAACAAACTGTAGAGGCTGTTCAAATTCACGGTGGTAATGGCTATGTTAAGGAATACCATGTAGAACGCTTAATGAGAGATGCGAAGATTACACAGATTTACGAAGGTACTTCTGAGATTCAAAAAATAGTAATCTCTAGAGGTGTTATTAATGGATAGATAGATATTTTAATGAAACTGTTAAAAAAACCGAGTTGCTAACTCGGTTTTTTTATGCTTTAATTTGAAAACAATTCGTAGGTCTGTCTGGCAATTTCCAATTCCTCATTAGTAGGTATTACTAAAATCTTAACTTTAGAACTCATTGTGTTAATCTCTGAAATTCCTTGGGTCAAGGCAGCGTTCTTAGTTTGGTCAAGGTCTATACCAAACGTATCCAAATCAGTGCAAACCATCTTGCGGATTAATTCGGAATTTTCGCCTATTCCCGCTGTAAAAACAATGCAGTCTAGGCCGTTCATAGCAGCAACATAAGACCCTATATATTTCTTAATGCGATACACTTTCATGTCTAAAGCCAGTTTACAGTTAGGGTCACCTTTTACAGCTTCCGCTTCAATATCACGTAAATCGCTGTATCCCGTAAGTCCCAATAAACCACTTTCTGATTGCAATACGCGTTGAACATCCTCAAGCTTATAATTTAAAGTATTCACCATATAAAAAATAAGAGAATGATCAATATCGCCAGATCTTGTACCCATTATCAAACCGTTAAAGGGTGAAAAACCTAAACTATGATCTATGCTTTTACCATCTTTAACAGCGGTAATACTGCATCCATTACCAAGGTGAATACTAATGATTCTTGCTTTCTTGTTTTGCAGATACCTAGAAGCCTCT
Source organism: uncultured Flavobacteriaceae bacterium (assembly GCA_964524415.1). GTDB lineage: Bacteria > Bacteroidota > Bacteroidia > Flavobacteriales > Flavobacteriaceae > Winogradskyella. The sequence goes on along the minus strand of CAZGDG010000084.1, from coordinate 3,232 downwards.
TGAGAAACATACTTATGGCTAGTACCATGAAAACCATAAAGTCTCATATAATGCTTCTCGTAAAAAGTATTAGGAATTGCATATTTATGAGCACGAGTAGGTATCGTCTGATGAAATGCCGTATCAAAAACTGCCGCTTGTTTTGCCTGTTTGAAAATAGCTTCTGCTACTTCGATACCCTGCAAATTTGAGGGATTGTGAAGCGGAGCCAAACTGAACAATTCTTTAATTTTTGACTTAACCTTAGTATCTATTTCTACGGTAGAACTATACGTATGCCCTCCATGAACCACTCGATGTCCTATAGCTTTAATATTTTCAACCGACTCAACTTCGCCTTTATCTTTGTCGATTAAGATCTTAACTATTAACTCAAGCGCATCTTTATGAGAAGTAATTGTAATTTTTTCGTCTATGTTATTCTTGGAAGATTTGTGTTTTATTCGTGCCTCATCGCTGCCAATACGCTCAACCATTCCAGAACATAGCGCTCGTTCTTCTGGCATCGCGAACAATTGATATTTAACTGAAGAACTACCTGTATTCAATACAAGGACTTTCATAGTTGTAATTTTTTATTCTTGTGCTTGGATTGCCGTAATAATAACGGTATTGAAAATATCATCTACGGTACAGCCACGACTTAAATCGTTTATGGGCTTATTAAGTCCCTGTAGCATTGGGCCTATGGCCAATGCTCCTGTTTCGCGTTGTACCGCTTTGTAGGTATTGTTACCTGTATTTAAATCAGGAAAAATTAATACACTTGCTTGGCCTGCAACTTCAGAATTAGGTAATTTCTTTTGCCCTATAACGCGGTCTACCGCAGCGTCATATTGAATGGGTCCTTCTATTTTTAAATCTGGGCGCTTTTCCTTAACAATAGCCGTTGCCTTTTTAACGGTATCCACATCTTCTCCTTTACCCGAAACGCCAGAGGAATAAGACAACATGGCAATTTTTGGCTCTATACCAAAGGCCATGCTAGAATCTGCAGAAGAAATGGCAATTTCAGAGAGTTCCTCTGCAGTAGGATTAGGATTTATTGCACAGTCTCCAAAAATACTCACTCTATCCTCTAAACACATAAAAAATATAGAGGAGACCACTGAAAATCCAGGCTTGGTCTTAATAAATTGAAGTGCAGGTCTAATCGTGTGCTGTGTTGTATGCGCTGCTCCAGAAACCATACCATCTGCCATTCCTTTGTAGACCATCATAGTTCCGAAATAAGAGACATCACGCATTAGATCTTCCGCAGTAGCGGGACTCAGGCCTTTGTGTTTTCTCAGTTCATAAAGCGTATTGGTAAAGTCCTTTAAATACTCAGATTTCTCCGGGTTTATGATAGGAGTTTTATCAAAATCAAACGGGATATTAAGACGTTCGATGGAGGCAGTCACCTTCTCCGGCTCACCAAGAATAGTCAAGTCTAAAATATCCAACTCTTGGAGTTTGGAAGCTGCCATTAAAATACGATCGTCATTCCCTTCGGGAAGAACTATGTGCTTTCGCTGTTGCATTGCACGTTTTACTAAATAGTACTGAAACATCCTTGGGGTCATGGCCTTATTAACTTGGTAAGAATCGAGGTGTTCCATTAAACGTTCAACATCAACATAAGATTCAAACATATCTATGGACATTCTAATTTTCTTAGTATTTGTCGCATAAATATGAGAACGCACATTTGCCAATTGAGAAGCAATATTAAATGTCGCTTCCTTCACGGATATTATGGGAATTATTTTTTCCAGTCCGTCTATAAGTCTTACTACCGAACGCGACAATTGCATATCACCACTGAGAACGATACCAGCTAAACTTGGGTAATTTGACGAAATATTAGCCTGAAGGCTTCCCATGATTATGTCCTCGCGATCAGCGGGTGTTACAACTACGGTATCCTCTTTTAAATGCTCCAAAAAATGTTGTAGCTGCATGGCTCCAATCTCTACATCACCAGTTGGCCTATCTAATAATTCTGCCCCAAATAGAACCTTAGCATTCATATAATCTGAAAGCTCCTTCATGGTAGGGTTCTTTAACTTTTCATGAACCGGAATGGAATTTATGTGAACAGAATTGGGCAGAGCCTTTTCAAGCTTTTCCTGAATGAGCTCAAGACTATCCTTGGCAACTTTGTTTGCTATGACCGAGATTACATTTACATCGCGTTGTACAAAAGAGTCATAAGTTAAATGCAAACTATCCAAAAAACTATCCGTTGCCTTGTTTAAAGCTCCAGAGATGATTATCACTGGTATACTAAGATTTTTTGCTATTAGTATATTTAAATCTAACTCTATAATTGAACTAAAATGAGAAAAATCACTACCCTCAACCACAACAAAATCAAATCTCTCTTCAAGGCTTTTATACTTAGTAATAATAGTTTCTAAAATAGCCTCTTTTTTATTGTTATTCCACTGTTTCATGAGTTGGGTCATAGAACAACCATAGGCATCCTCGTACTGCATGTCTAAAGAAAAATAAGATAGAACCGTATTGATATGGTTATCTTTTTTATTACTTAAGGTATCGTCAATTACTGGTCTAAAATAACCTACTTTAGGCTTATGTCTTAGCAAGGCATTCGTAAGCCCTATGGCTAAAATTGATTTTCCGCTTTCCGCGTCATTTGAAGCTATATATACACCTTTATTCATTGCAATAATTTCAGTTTATTATGTAAGTATCAATCTTCTCTTTCCTATAAAATAGTTCATTTAAGAAATATTAGAAATATACTGAAATAATAATTTAGTATGATTTTCAGAATTTTAATAAAATGCAAAAATAACAGTTAATAAAGTGGTTTGTGAAGAATTACACGGTTTTTATAAGGAGAAAAAAAAGGGCCCGTACGCTATGTACGGGCCCTTGAAAAAGGCGGCGACCTACTCTCCCACTGTGATGCAGTACCATCGGCGCTAACGGGCTTAACTTCTCTGTTCGGAATGGGAAGAGGTGAGCCCCGTCGCTATAGCCACCCTAAAACCTTGGCCGCCCAAAAGGGACGGCGCCAATATCTTGACATATGGAAAGGAATACACGAGGCCTTGAACCAGAACCCTCAAAAAGAACGGCACGATAAGCCTACGGGCTATTAGTACTACTCGGCTATGACATTGCTGCCTTTACACCTGTAGCCTATCGACGTTGTCGTCTGCAACGGCCCTTTAAAGAAATCTCATCTTGTGGTGGGTTTCGCGCTTATATGCTTTCAGCG
>CAZGDG010000083.1:0-11460 GCA_964524415.1 uncultured Flavobacteriaceae bacterium | reverse complement strand
CATTAAGTGATGTTCTACCCACAATTCTTTGTGATAGTGTTTCAACTATTTCATCATTTTTCTTAAGTGCAGAAACTTCGATTCCTCTTAAGGTACCACAATCTTCTTCTCTTACAATAACGTCCTGAGAAACATCAACAAGTCTTCTTGTTAAGTAACCGGCATCTGCAGTTTTTAAGGCTGTATCTGCAAGACCTTTTCTCGCACCGTGAGTTGAAATAAAGTACTCTAAAATAGATAGCCCTTCCTTAAAGTTAGACAGAATTGGGTTTTCAATAATTTCGCCACCTCCGGAAGTAGATTTTTTTGGCTTGGCCATAAGACCACGCATACCTGTTAACTGTCGAATTTGTTCTTTAGAACCCCTTGCACCAGAATCAAGCATCATATACACAGAGTTAAAGCCTTGTTTATCCTCCGTAATTTTCTTCATTGCTAATTCTGTAAGATTAGCATTTGTAGCAGTCCAAATATCAATAACCTGATTATAACGCTCGTTGTTTGTAATCAGACCCATGTTATAGTTTGCTACAATATTATCAACTTGTGAGTTTGCTTCGTCGATTAATTGTTGTTTTTCGTCAGGTATAATAATATCACCTAATGAAAAAGATAAACCACCTTTGAATGCGTAATTATAACCTAAGTTTTTAATATTATCTAAAAAATCTGCTGTTTCCGGAACACTAGTTGTTTTCACAACTTTTCCAATTACATTTCTAAGCGCTTTTTTAGTTAATACCTCATTAACGTAAGGCATATTTTCAGGTAAAAATTCATTAAAAATAGCTCTACCTACAGTAGTCTTAATGATTTTATAAGGCTTTTCAGCGTTAGGGTCTTTATCTTTTATTCTTAAATTTATAGAAGAGTTAAGCTCGACTACTCTTTCATTAAGTGCAATATTTACATCTTCAAAAGAGTAAAATGTTAAACCTTCACCTTTCACTTTATACTCCTCAGTAGACTTTAATTCCTTAGTCATATAGTACAGTCCAAGTACCATGTCCTGAGAAGGAACTGTAATTGGCGAACCGTTTGCAGGATTTAAAATGTTATGAGATGCCAGCATTAAGAACTGTGCTTCTAAAATAGCTTCCGGCCCTAATGGTAAGTGAACTGCCATTTGGTCACCATCGAAGTCGGCGTTAAATGCTGTACATGACAATGGGTGTAACTGGATTGCTTTACCTTCAATCAATTTAGGTTGAAAAGCCTGGATACCTAACCTGTGTAATGTTGGAGCACGGTTAAGTAATACCGGGTGTCCTTTAAGAACACTTTCTAAGATATCCCAAACGATTGGTTCTTTTTTGTCGATTATCTTTTTGGCAGACTTTACTGTTTTAACAATACCTCTTTCAATAAGTTTTCTTATGATAAAAGGCTTATAAAGTTCAGCCGCCATGTCTTTTGGTAAACCACACTCATACATTTTAAGTTCTGGTCCAACGACAATAACCGAACGTGCAGAATAGTCAACACGTTTACCTAACAAGTTTTGTCTAAAACGACCTTGCTTTCCTTTTAATGAATCCGAAAGCGACTTTAATGGTCTGTTAGAATCTGTTTTAACCGCAGATGATTTTCTTGTATTGTCAAATAAAGAATCAACAGATTCTTGAAGCATACGCTTTTCGTTTCTCAAGATCACTTCAGGAGCTTTAATCTCCATAAGTCTCTTTAAACGATTGTTTCTGATGATTACTCTTCTGTATAAATCATTAAGATCTGAAGTTGCAAATCTACCACCGTCTAAAGGCACTAATGGTCTTAACTCTGGTGGGATAACAGGAATGGCTTTCATGATCATCCATTCCGGGTTATTATTTCTGTTGTTTTTAGAATCTCTTAAAGCTTCTACAACCTGAAGTCTTTTAAGCGCTTCTGTTTTACGCTGTTTAGAAGTCTCGTGATTAGCTTTATGTCTTAAATCGTAAGAAAGCTCGTCTAAATCTATTCTCTTTAAAATATCTATCAGACATTCTGCACCCATTTTAGCAATAAACTTATTAGGGTCTTCATCTTCTAGGTATTGGTTTTCCTGAGGTAAAGAATCAAGTATGTTTAGATACTCCTCTTCTGTCAGGAACTCCATTTTCTGTACAGGATCGCCATCAGCATTTTTAGCAATACCCGGCTGGATAACCACATATCTTTCATAATATATGATCATATCCAATTTCTTGGAAGGTATACCTAATAAATATCCTAATTTGTTAGGTAGTGATCTGAAGTACCATATATGAACAACTGGTACTACAAGGTTAATATGTCCTACTCTATCACGTCTTACTTTCTTTTCGGTAACTTCAACACCACATCTGTCGCAAACGATGCCTTTGTATCGAATTCTTTTATATTTTCCACAAGCACATTCGTAGTCTTTTACAGGACCAAATATTCTTTCACAAAACAGGCCATCTCTTTCAGGCTTATGCGTTCTATAATTTATTGTTTCTGGCTTAAGGACTTCGCCTCTAGACTCTTCCAGGATTTTTTCCGGAGAAGCTAAACCAATAGAGATTTTATTAAATTTTACTCTAGTATTCTTATCATTATGTCTTGTCATCATACAAGTTTAAAGAATTAATGTATTAAATAATTAAAATTTAGAAGGTTATTCTTCTAATCTAATGTCTAATCCTAAGCCTTTTAATTCGTGCATTAAAACGTTAAAAGATTCCGGTAAGCCAGGCTCTGGCATTGGTTCACCTTTTACGATAGCTTCGTAAGTTTTAGCTCTACCAATCACATCGTCAGACTTGACAGTAAGAATTTCTCTTAGGGTACTTGAAGCCCCATAAGCTTCCAATGCCCAAACTTCCATTTCTCCAAAACGCTGACCACCAAATTGTGCTTTACCACCAAGTGGTTGTTGAGTGATTAACGAGTATGGACCAATAGAACGAGAGTGCATCTTATCTTCGATCATATGACCTAGTTTAAGCATGTAAATCACACCAACTGTAGCCGGCTGATCAAAACGCTCACCTGTACCACCATCATAAAGATAAGTATGGCCATATCTAGGTATTCCTGCTTTGTCAGTCAATTCGTTAATCTGATCGATTGTAGCACCATCAAAAATTGGTGTTGCATACTTCTCTCCTAATTTTTGTCCTGCCCAACCTAAAACAGTTTCATATATCTGACCAATATTCATACGAGAAGGTACACCTAATGGGTTAAGAACGATATCAACAGGCGTTCCATCTTCTAAGAATGGCATATCTTCTTCTCTAACGATCTTGGCAACAATACCTTTGTTACCGTGACGACCAGCCATCTTATCACCTACTTTCAATTTACGTTTTTTAGCTACATAAATTTTAGCAAGTTTTAAAATTCCTGAAGGTAATTCGTCTCCTACAGATATTGTAAATTTCTCACGTCTTAAGTTACCTTGTAAGTCTTTTTTCTTGATCTTATAATTATGTAAAAGATCTGCTATCAACTTATTAAGGTTGTCATCTGTTGTCCAAGTCCCTTTAGTTAAATGTGTAAAGTCCTCCACAGATAAAAGCATTTTTTGGGTATACTTTTTACCTTTTGGCAACACATCTTCTCCTAAATCGTTTTGAACACCTTGAGCAGTTTTACCATTTACTAAAGCGAATAATTTATCAATTAAAACACTTCTAAGTTCTTCGAACTTAACGTGGTACTTAGCTTCAAGGTTATTTATTTCTTCTTTGTCCTTAGCTCTCTTACGTTTGTCCTTTATAGCTCTTGCGAATAACTTCTTATCAATCACAACACCTCTTAAGGATGGAGAAGCTTTTAATGAAGCGTCTTTTACATCACCGGCTTTATCACCAAAGATTGCTCTAAGTAGTTTTTCTTCCGGTGTCGGGTCGCTTTCCCCTTTTGGTGTAATTTTACCAATAAGGATATCACCCGGCTTAATTTCAGCTCCAATTCTAATCATACCATTTTCGTCCAAATCTTTTGTAGCTTCTTCGGAAACGTTTGGTATGTCTGCTGTTAATTCTTCGTTACCTAATTTGGTATCACGAACTTCTAATGAATATTCATCGATGTGAATAGATGTCAAGATATCGTCTCTAACAACTTTTTCTGAAATCACAATCGCATCCTCAAAGTTGTACCCTTTCCAAGGCATAAAAGCAACTTTCATGTTTCTACCTAAAGCAAGTTCTCCGGCTTCTGTAGCATAACCTTGGCAAAGTACTTGACCTTCTGTAACTCTATCGCCAACCTTAACAATTGGTTTTAGATTGATAGAAGTCCCTTGGTTTGTTTTTCTAAATTTGATAAGATTGTAGGTTTTTGAATCTGAATCAAAACTTACTAATCTTTCCTCATCTGTTCTATCATACTTAATGATAATCTTATCTGCATCTACATATTCTACTTCGCCTTCGCCTTCAGCATTTATAAGTACTCTAGAATCTTTTGCAACTTGTCTTTCTAATCCGGTTCCTACAATTGGAGAGTCAACTCTTAATAAAGGAACAGCCTGACGCATCATGTTAGACCCCATCAAAGCACGGTTTGCATCGTCATGCTCTAAGAAAGGAATTAAAGAAGCTGATATAGATGAAATCTGATTTGGTGCTACATCTATGTAATCGACATCTGTTGGCTCTACAACCGGGAAATCGCCTTCTTTTCTAGCAATAACCTTGTCAGAGAGTATTTTTCCATTTTCATCTATTGGGATGTTGGCTTGAGCGATTAATTTCTCTTCCTCCTCTTCAGCAGATAAGTAAATAGGGTCATTTTTGAAATCGATAACACCATTTTCTACTTTTCTATACGGTGTTTCGATAAATCCTAAAGAATTGATTTTACCAAACACAGACATAGAAGATATTAAACCAATGTTAGGTCCTTCCGGTGTTTCGATAGGACATAGCCTACCGTAATGAGTAAAGTGGACGTCACGCACCTCAAAACCAGCTCTTTCTCTTGATAAACCACCCGGTCCTAAAGCAGACAACCTTCTTTTGTTAGTAAGCTCTGCAAGGGGGTTAGTTTGATCCATAAATTGAGACAATTGGTTTGTCCCAAAGAAGGTATTGATCACTGAAGAAAGCGTCTTAGCATTAATAAGGTCTATTGGTGTAAAGACTTCATTATCTCTTACGTTCATTCTTTCTCTAATGGTTCTTGCCATTCTTGCAAGACCAATTCCGAACTGTTGTGACAATTGTTCTCCAACTGTTCTTACACGTCGGTTGGACAAGTGGTCGATGTCATCAACTTCTGCTTTAGAATTTACTAATTCTATAAGGTACTTAATGATGGTAATGATATCGTCTTTGGTAAGAACTTTTTTATCATTAGACACATCAAGTCCAAGTTTTTTATTCATTCTATAACGACCAACTTCACCTAAGTTATATCTTTGGTCACTAAAGAATAATTTATCAATAATACCTCTAGCCGTTTCTTCATCAGGCGGTTCGGCATTACGTAATTGTCTATATATATGTTCTACAGCTTCTTTTTCAGAGTTTGTAGGGTCTTTTTGTAATGTATTGTAGATTATACCATAGTCACTCTGGCTGCTATCTTCTTTGTGAAGTAATATAGTTTTTGAGCCAGTTTCAAGAATTTCTTCTATATGGTCGTTATCTAGAATCGTATCTCTATCTAATACGATTTCGTTTCTTTCGATAGAAACAACTTCTCCTGTATCTTCATCAACAAAATCCTCGTACCATGTATTTAATACACGTGCAGCAAGTTTTCTGCCTAATACTTTCTTCAATCCGGATTTAGAAACTTTAATTTCTTCTGCAAGGTCAAAGATTTCTAAAATATCTTTATCTCTTTCGAAACCAATAGCTCTAAAGAGTGTTGTTACCGGTAATTTTTTCTTTCTGTCGATGTAAGCATACATCACAGCATTAATATCTGTGGCAAATTCTATCCATGAACCTTTAAAAGGAATAACTCTAGCAGAGTAAAGTTTTGTTCCATTAGCGTGGAAAGATTGGCCGAAAAATACACCTGGTGATCTGTGCAATTGAGATACTACTACTCGTTCTGCACCATTTATGATAAATGTACCACTAGGAGTCATGTAAGGAATAGTACCAAGGTATACATCTTGTACTATAGTTTCAAAATCTTCGTGTTCAGGATCTGTACAATATAGTTTTAGTCTTGCCTTTAAGGGAACACAATACGTTAAGCCACGTTCTATACATTCTTGAATAGAATATCTTGGTGGGTCAATAAAATAATCTAAAAATTCTAAAACAAATTGATTTCTAGTATCGGTGATTGGAAAGTTTTCCATGAATGTGTTGAATAAACCTTCGTCCGATCTTTCTTCAGGTTTTGTTTCAAGCTGAAAGAAATCTTTGAAAGACTTGACTTGTATGTCAAGAAAATCGGGATAATTAGGTGTATTCGCAACTGATGAAAAGCTTACACGTTGATTTTGTTTTACTGTCATCTAAGTAATTATTTATGCTTTTTCAGCAATTATTTGATTGTTTAACAAACGTGCGTTATAAAACGCAAAAATGGTTTAGACCTATAGAGATTAACTCCCCAAGATCTAAACCTTTATTTATCAGTAAGTTGAGATTACTTAAGCTCAACCTCTGCTCCTGCTTCTTCTAATTGAGATTTTAATGATTCAGCTTCGTCTTTAGAAACACCTTCTTTAATTGGAGATGGTGCACCATCAACTAAAGCTTTAGCATCTTTAAGGCCTTGACCTGTTAATTCTTTTACAAGTTTTACAACTTTAAGTTTTGAAGCACCTGCAGCCTTCAATATTACATCGAATTCTGTTTGCTCTTCTACTTGCTCTTCAGCGCCACCAGCTGGTCCAGCAACAGCTACTGCAGCAGCAGCAGGTTCGATACCGTACTCTTCTTTAAGAATATCAGCAAGTTCGTTAACTTCTTTTACTGTTAAGTTAACTAATTGTTCTGCGAAATCTTTTAAATCTGCCATTTTCTATTGTTTTAATTGTATGTATTTATTGTTTGTATTATATTTTTATCCTTCTTTTTCAGAAAGTGTTTTAAGTATTCCTGCAAGTTTGCCACCACCTGATTGAAGTGCTGAGATAACGTTTTTAGCAGGAGATTGAAGTAATCCAATGATGTCTCCAATAACTTCTTCTTTAGACTTAATGTTTACTAAAGCTTCTAAGTAATCATCTCCTAGATATATTGCTTCGTCTACAAAAGCACCTTTAAGAATGGGTTTGTCGTTTTTCTTTCTAAAATCTTTAATTACTTTAGCCGGAGCATTTCCTGTATCAGAAAACATCATAGATGTGTTACCCTTAAGGATAGTATCTAAGTTTCCAAAATCTTTATCAGAATTACTCATGGCTTTTGCCATTAAAGTATTTTTTACAACGAGTAACTTCACATTTGCTTTAAAACAAGCTCTTCTTAACTTATTTGTATTTTGAGCATTAAGCCCAGATATATCAGTAAAGTAAATGCTAGAATTATCAGCAATTTTTTCCGTTAACTCATCAATTATTTTTGATTTTTCTTCTCTTGTCATAATTTGAGTTATTATTCGGTGAAACGTTTAGTATCAATTTGTACTGATGGAGACATCGTAGATGATAGGTAAATACTTTTTATGTAAACTCCTTTTACCGTTTGAGGCTTAAGTTTTACGATTGTAGAAAGTATTTCTCTAGCATTACCAGCAATTTTGTCTGCGCTGAAAGATGTTTTACCAATTAAAGCATGAACAATACCTGTTTTGTCTACTTTAAAGTCTATTTTACCACCTTTCACGTCAGAAACCGCTTTTGCTACATCCATTGTTACTGTACCTGTTTTTGGGTTAGGCATTAAACCTCTAGGACCTAAAATTCTACCTAAAGGACCTAACTTACCCATAACACTTGGCATTGTAACAATAACGTCTACGTCAGTCCAGCCACCTTTAATTTTGTCAAGATACTCATCTAAGCCAACATAATCTGCGCCAGCAGCTTTTGCTTCTTCTTGCTTATCTGGTGTAACAAGAGCTAAAACAGTAGTTTCCTTACCAGTTCCGTTTGGAAGTGTTACAACACCTCTAACCATCTGATTGGCTTTTCTTGGATCTACGTTCAACCTGATCGCTATATCTACAGATTCATCAAAGTTTGCATTTGATATATCCTTCACCTTTTGAGAAGCTTCTATAACTGTATATAAAGTATTTTTATCTACTTTAGCTCTAGCTTCTTTTTGTTTTTTTGTAATTCGTGCCATTGTATTCTATTAAAATAGTTTAGAAAGGAGCTGTCCCTTTTACATTAACACCCATTGATCTAGCTGTACCGGCAACCATTTTCATAGCTGACTCTACTGTAAATGCATTTAAGTCCTGCATTTTGTCTTCGGCGATAGCTTTAACCTGATCCCATGTTATGGAAGCAACTTTCTTTCTGTTTGGTTCTCCTGAACCTTTTTTAATTTTAGCCGCTTCAAGAATCTGAACAGCAGCAGGTGGAGTTTTGATGATAAAGTCAAAAGATTTATCAACATATACCGTAATCTCTACAGGTAAAACTTTGCCGGGTTTGTCTTGCGTTCTTCCGTTAAACTGCTTACAGAACTCCATAATGTTCACACCAGCAGCACCTAATGCAGGTCCAACAGGTGGTGAAGGGTTCGCAGCAGCTCCTTTAACTTGAAGCTTTACAACTTTACTTACTTCTTTTGCCATTTTTTAATGATTTGATTTGATTGTTTAAGAGGGAAGCAATAAAACAATCTTTAATATCATGTAACATTTATATTTTCTCTACTTGAAGAAAACTAAGCTCTACCGGTGTTTTTCTTCCGAAAATTTTAACCATAACTTGAAGTTTTCTTTTCTCTTCATTCACTTTTTCTATAGTACCCGTAAAACTATTGAAAGGGCCATCTATAACTTTTACACTCTCTCCAATACTATAAGGTATAGAAACTTGTTCTGTCGAAGTGGATAGTTCGTCAACTTTACCAAGTAATCTATTTACTTCTGATTTTCTTAAAGGCACAGGATCGCCGCCTTTGGTTTCCCCTAAGAATCCGATTACACCATTTACATTCTTGATGATATGCGTAATCTCACCTTCTAGGTTGGCATTTATTACAATATAGCCAGGCATGTAAACCCTATCCTTTTGTATTTTTTTGCCATTTCTGATTTGAACCACCTTTTCAGTTGGAACAATAATCTGTTCTACATAATCTTCCAAGCCTTCGTGAGCAATCTCTCTTTCTATGTAATCCTTAACTTTATTCTCAGAACCACTAATAGAACGAACGACATACCACTTTTTCACTGAAGTTTCTGACATGATTAAGATTTTACCCAATTAAAGTAAGATTCAATAGCTCCACTAAAGACCTGATCTATACCATAGACTACAAGAGATAACAATACTGAAAACACAGCTACAATTACCATAAGTCTTTGAGCATCTGCATAAGATGGCCACGAGACATGATTTTTTAATTCTTGATATGATTCGGTTATGTAAGTAACTATACCAGACATAATTTATTTATTTATAACTGAATAACAGTATTTTAGTAAATTAAATAATGCAAACAATCATTTTTTATGAAATAGCTTGCCTTGTATTATACGCACATAAAAGAAGTTATGAAACTAATAACTTCCTAGTTGTGCTTTGCACGGGTTGAGAGGCTCGAACTCCCGACACCTGGTTTTGGAGACCAGTGCTCTACCAACTGAGCTAAACCCGTATTAAAAGAACGTTTTACTTATTTTATAACAAAAGTCGAGGTAATAACGATATTCTCGCATTACCTCAACTTATATGTAAATGATATTAATCTAAAATTTCAGTTACCTGACCAGCACCTACAGTTCTACCACCTTCTCTGATAGCAAACTGAAGACCAACGTTCATTGCAATTGGCTGTAATAATTCAACTGTAATAGTTAAGTTGTCACCAGGCATAACCATTTCTACACCATCAGGTAAAGTAATAGTACCTGTTACGTCAGTTGTTCTTACGTAAAATTGTGGTCTATAGTTATTGTGGAATGGCGTGTGTCTACCACCTTCTTCTTTCTTAAGAACGTAAACCTCAGCTTTAAATTTAGCATGTGGAGTTACAGAACCAGGCTTAACAATTACCATACCTCTAGAGATTTGTTTTTTGTCTATACCTCTTAATAAGATACCAACATTATCTCCAGCTTCACCTCTGTCTAATATTTTTCTAAACATTTCAACACCAGTGATAGTAGAAGTTAATTTTTCAGCACCCATACCGATGATTTCAACAGGATCTCCAGTGTTAGCAACACCAGTTTCGATTCTACCAGTAGCAACAGTACCACGACCAGTAATAGAGAATACATCTTCAACAGGCATTAAGAAGTCTTTGTCGATTTCTCTAGTTGGCATATCGATGTACTCATCAACAGCATCCATTAATTCTTCAACTTTTTTAGACCATTCTGGATCTCCTTCTAAAGCACCTAATGCTGAACCTGCGATTACAGGTACATTATCACCATCATATTCGTAGAAGCTTAATAAGTCTCTTACTTCCATTTCAACTAGCTCTAAAAGCTCTTCGTCATCTACTAAGTCAACTTTATTTAAGAAAGGAACAATTTTAGGCACACCAACCTGACGTCCTAAAAGGATGTGCTCACGAGTTTGTGGCATTGGTCCATCTGTCGCAGCAACAACAAGAATAGCACCGTCCATTTGAGCAGCACCAGTTACCATGTTCTTAACGTAATCCGCGTGACCTGGACAGTCAACGTGTGCGTAGTGTCTGTTTGCAGTCTGATATTCTACGTGCGAAGAGTTGATAGTGATACCACGCTCTTTTTCTTCTGGTGCATTATCAATCTGATCAAAAGCACTAGCTTCTGAATAGCCTTTTTCTGCCATTACTCTAGTGATTGCAGCAGTTAAAGTAGTCTTCCCGTGATCGACATGACCTAAAGTCCCTATATTAAGGTGTGGTTTCGAACGATCAAAATTTTCCTTTGCCATAGTTAATTATTTATCTTAGTTATATAATAGTGTTAAAAATTAATTTACGTTGTTGAGCCAACGACGAGAATTGAACTCGTGACCTTTTCCTTACCAAGGAAACGCTCTACCCCTGAGCTACGTCGGCGTAAAGTGTTATCCCTATTTGAATTACTTCAAATAAGATTTCCGCAAACACGGAAATAAGTTAGAGCGGAAGACCGGGTTCGAACCGGCGACATTCAGCTTGGAAGGCTGACGCTCTACCAACTGAGCTACTTCCGCTTTTTAATTTTTTAAAACATGTAAAAGAACAATATTTAAAAAATGTGGGGAGAGCAGGATTCGAACCTGCGAAGACTAGGTCAGCAGATTTACAGTCTGCCCTCGTTGGCCGCTTGAGTATCTCCCCAATGATTTTTTAGTTTACATTCAATATTTAAAAAAAAGAGCCGATAGAGGGACTCGAACCCACGACCTGCTGATTACAAATCAGCTGCTCT
>CAZGDG010000082.1:0-11807 GCA_964524415.1 uncultured Flavobacteriaceae bacterium | reverse complement strand
TTCCGATAAGGTATATCTGATTATTAAAATGTTGTGCTGCCTTATCGGCTATGGATTGATGCTCCTTGGGAGCATCTGTACCTAACTCAAACATATCACCTAAGAATAGCACCTTATTTGTTCCTCCAATTTGAGCAAAGTTTTCAATTGCCGCGGTCATGCTTGTCGGGTTGGCATTATATGCATCTAAGATTATCTTATTGGAGTCCTTAATAAGAATTTGAGAACGGTTATTGGTGGGCACATAATTTTCAATGGCTTCCTTTATAGATTCTTGAGGCACCTTAAAATATAGCCCAATTGCCACAGCAACGGCAATATTATTAAAGTTGTAAGCACCAAGAAGTTGGGATTGGCATTTTTGCTTTGAAAATGTTAAGGATACAAAAGGCGACGCGCTATTAAACTTAATCTGAAAGTCATTTTCAGGAGCCTTACCAAAGGTTACGATATTTGGATAGTTTTTTGTTTGCGCAACTTGTATGTTATCATCAGCATGAACAAAAATGGTTTTGTTGAGGGTTTTGGCATAATCATACAATTCAGATTTGCCCTTTATTACACCCTGAACACCTCCAAATCCCTCTAAATGGGCTTTACCAAAATTGGTAATAACTACATAATCAGGTTGGGCTATCTGGCTTAGGAATTCAATTTCTTTTTGATGATTGGCGCCCATCTCCACAATACCAAAGTCTAAATCTTCTGAAAATCCCAAGAGGGTCAGAGGCACTCCAATATGGTTGTTAAGGTTGCCCTTTGTTGCCTTTACGTTGTAGGATTTGGCCAATACAGCACAAATGAGCTCTTTTGTCGTTGTTTTTCCGTTGCTTCCAGTAAGTCCGATTATAGGGATTCCTACGGCGCTTCTATGGAATTTTGCCAACTCCTGAAGCGTTTCTAAGGCGTCTTCTACCAGAATACAATTTGAATTTATTACTGCGCTTTCCTCATCCACGATACAGTATTTAGCACCATTGGAAAAAGCGGTTTCAACAAATTTATTGCCATTGAAATTGCCTCCTTTCAATGCAACGAATAATGAATCTTCATCGATTGTCCTTGTATCTGTAGATACACCATTACAGGTTTTAAAAATGTTGTAAATCTTATCGATTGTCATAATCTAAAAATAAAAAAGTCCTGACTATAAATCAGGACTTTTATTATAAAGAATGAAAAATTTTAATTTCGTCTTTTTCCGCCTTTTTGAGACTTAGATCCAACTCGAGAAACAGCACATCTAAATCCAATATAATCTGTTGCCATGTCTTGTGGGAAATAGCGTCTTTGGGCTGGATCTATCCAATACGCTCTGTCTCTCCATGAGCCACCTTTGTAAACGCGTACTTCATCGTTTATTAATGACGTTCTGCTGTTAGACTTATCATATCGTCTAACTAACTTTCCGTCCACTGTATCCACCTCAACCACATGGTTAGGGGAATTGTACATTTTTTGCGTTTCGTTTTCTTTTCCAGTAGAGCCTTCATCAAAACTCTCTCTGTAATATCTCGAGGAGCGTTTGTCACCATCCCTAAAGTTTCTGTTGTCACTCTTGTCGAAGTTGGTTCTTAAGTAGGTCTCTTCTACATCAACAGGTACTTTAGAAATTTCTCCAGGAAGATTTCTCGCAATTATTTTACCATTGCTTAAAGTGTCGTAAACGATTTCATCAACCGTTACAATTTTTACGGTACCATCTTCATTTAAGGCATTTTTAGTATAAACGTTACCACGATAGTAGTTAAAGTCATTAAACTCATCATCTACAATTGGCCTGTAAACGTCTGCTACCCATTCAGCCACATTTCCAGCCATATCATACAGCCCAAAATCATTAGGCTCATATGACTTAACTTCGGCTGTAATATCTGCACCATCGTCAGACCAACCAGCGATTCCACCGTAATCACCTTTACCTTGCTTAAAGTTTGCCAATTGATCACCACGATTAACTCGTTTTCCAGAACGTGTGTATTGTCCGTCCCAAGGATATTTCTTACGTCCTCTATAAACATTATACTCTCTAAGTTCACTTAAACCTAGGGCGGCATATTCCCACTCAGCTTCTGTGGGCAGCCTATATTTTACAGGAATTAGACCTGTTTCTCTATTGGCATATATATTAATAGGATTACCATCTGCATCGGTTTGCTGTCTACGTCTCCCGCCTTCCAAAACATCCTGGTTTCCGCCGTAAGTTTGAGATGGTGCATTAATATAAGTATCTGTACTGAACGTGCTTTCAGCATTTACATCTGTGTATTGAGCGTCACGCTTTATGTAACCAGCTTCTTGCAACGCCATTTCAGCAACACGATCTGTTCTCCAATTCGCATATTCAACAGCTTGAATCCAACTTACACCAACAACTGGGTAATTGGCATATCCTGGATGGCGTAAATAGTTTTCGGTCATCATTTCGTTATAACCCAATCTGTTTCTCCAGACCAGAGTATCAGGTAGAGCTCCTTTGTAAATTAGGGCGTAATTTGGGTCGTCTGGTGGATAAACACGCTTTAAATAATCAAGGTAGAAGAGGTAGTTGAGGTTAGTCACTTCCGTTTCATCCATGTAAAAGGATTGAACATGCTGTTGGGTCGGAGTGTTGTTCCAATCGTGCATAGGGTCATCTTGTACTTTACCCATTGTAAAAGTACCGCCCTCAATGAAAGCTGTACCTGGAGGTGTTTCCTGTTCCTTAAAATTGGTATTGTATTGAAACCCGCCTTGGTTGTCATTTATCTTCCAGCCGGTGGCGCTATCTATGTTACCAGAACCCGATGATCGCTTGCACCCGACAAGAGCGGTACTAAGCGCTAAGATCAATAACAGTTTTAGATTTGAGACATTTTTCATATCCATAAGTTTAAGTAAGCTCATTAAATTTAGACTCGCAATATAGTAATTAAAGGTAAATCCACAACTTTTTTTTGCATCAAAATGCAAAAAAATGTGCATTTCATCCCTTTTTTTTAACACAATATCGGATTTTTACCCCTTTTTTAGGTCCAAATTGCTCTTTTATAACGATACTGAAAATAAATTATTGTTGTACCTTTGAAAGAAAAATTAGACGGTCATAATAACGCGGTATTATCTGCGTTATTGTATTGATATTTTTGTTGCTATAAAGGTCTATTAGCAAAGCATATCAAAATTAAATTGCTGAATGAAAAAGTGTTTTACTGTAATTTTTATTGTCTTCTTTATAATAGGTTTTGCCCAGCGAAAAGATTTTGATATTAATTGGGAGGGTACTGTAATTTTAGAAAACGAGTTTGGTAAAACCGAAATACCAAAGTTCGGCAGCCAACACTTTAATTATAATTCGGAGCGAGGACTTTATTATTTTGCGCAATGGGACGCCACAGAAGGTTTCATAAATGAGGCGTCCGTAAATTTGGTTGACGTGGTTTATGAGACAATGACCAAAGAGCAACTAAAAGATTTGAGCCCACAATTAATTCCGCAGCAACCAGAGCTAAAGCTTTATAATGTTAGCGCTCGAGATAAGCGGTCTTATTATTTGGAGATTACACCAATTGTAAAGGATAATTCAAACAACTATAGGCGCATAACATCTTTTACAGTTTCGTATAGCACTTTGGCAAGTAGATCTGCGTCTTCCACTATGTCAAATCAAGCTGCTATAACCAATTCGGTTTTAAATTCTGGTGAATGGTATCGGTTTTACATTGAAAAATCAGGGATTTACCGATTAAGCCGAAGCTTTTTAAGTAATTTAGGAATAAACGTAAATGCCATTGATCCGCGAACCATAAAGCTTTATGGAAATGGCGGCAGAATGATACCTTTATTGAATGCTGAAAACTATCCCTTTGATCCTGTTGAAAATGCGATTAAGGTCGTGGGAGAGGAAGATGGGAGTTTTGATAATTCTGATTTCATTTTATTCTATGGTGAAGGTCCTGATAGATTTAGTGAAGAGAGCAATACCAATCTAAATCTTTACACAGATAAAACCTACTACTATATTAATTTAAGCCCAGGAGAGGGTAAGCGCGCGCAAGGTATTACGACCACACAAGGGCCTACTGACATAACTATTAACACGTTTCAAGATTATCAATTTTATGAGGTTGATGAGTATAACCTTGCTAAGTTAGGACGTCGTTGGTTTGGCGATAAGTTTGATATTGAAAATGAAAGATCTTATGAGTTTCAGTTTCCGAATTTAGTTCAGGGTGCGCCTGTTGAATTAAGGGTTGCAGTTGGAGCAGTGGCAGAGCTAGCAACAAATATGGAAGTGTCTGTCAATGGAAACCTTATAGGAACACTAAATCTTAATCCCATAACAGCTGGGTCCGTGCTAGGTAGCTCGGCCTTACTCGACCAGCCGATCAGCACTGCTTCTGAGGAGATAACGGTTAATTTGGAATATAATAATAACGGAAACCCTTCTGCTGTTGGTTATTTGGATTACATAATTTTGGAGGCCCAAAGGGGCTTAAGATATGAAGGTGAACAATTGACATTTAAAAATGATATTGTCAATTCAAATTCTGGTATTGCCGAATATATCGTTTCCAACACAGCTAATGTTGATGAAATTTGGGATATCACCGATAGATTTAATGTAAGGTCTATAGAAAATTCAGATAACAGTGCGGACTTGACCTTTAAAGTTGCTGCTGGTGAAGCACGCACATATGTTGCGTTTTCAACTTCAGATGCTTACCAGCCTTTAGTTGATTCAAGAACAACGGTGGCTAATCAAAATCTCAAAGGGACAATTTTTAATAATGCGCAAGGTGTATTTCAGGATATAGATTATATCATATTAACACCATCTCAATTGCGTAGCCAGGCAGAACGTCTAGCTCAAATCAATAGAGTACAATATAATTTAAATGTAAAGGTAGTAGAGCTCCAAACCATATATAACGAGTTTAGTATGGGAAGTCAAGATATTGCCGGATTAAGAAACTTTATTAAGTACGTTTACGACAATGCGAGTTCTCCAGGTAATCGCCTAAAATATCTTTGTTTGTTTGGCGATGGCTCTTACGATTATAAGAATAGAATACCTAATAATACTAACCTTGTACCATCGTGGTACTCTAACAACAGCTTCAATCTTACAAGCTCATTTGTGTCTGATGATTTCTACGGAATGATGGATGCCAATGAAGGCACTATGAACGCTGCCGATAGGCTCGATATAGCGGTAGGCCGTATTTTAGCGGAGAACCCACAAAGAGCGAAGGAAATGGTAGATAAAATTCAAGAATACTACGGGGCAGAAGCTTACGGTAGTTGGAGAAATAATGTTCTACTTGTTTCTGATGATGTAGATATTCAGTGGGAACGCATTTTGCAGGAAACAACGGATGGCATTGGTACAACGGTTGAAAGCGATAAGGCCTTTATTAATGTAGTTAAGATCCATTCAGATGCTTTTGAACAAGAATCTTCTGCAGCTGGCGATAGATATCCAAAGGTTAATAAAGCCATCAGAGACGCCATTGAAGTTGGAGCTCTAGTGGTAAATTATTTTGGACATGGCGGTGAAGATGGTTTGGCTAAGGAGCGTATCTTTGATAAATTCGATGCGCAGGAAGTCAACAATATCTGTAAGTTCAATTTATTTGTTACGGTAACCTGTGAGTACACCAAATTTGATGATCCCAACAGACCTACAGCTGGCGAGTTTACCTTTTGGAATACCAATGGAGGTGCTGTAGCTCTAATAACAACAACTAGGCAAATTTTTGTTACCGTTGGTGTTAACTACAATGAAACGCTCGATGACTATCTTTTTGCCTTAGGAAGTAACGACTATCCATCTATTGGAGAAGCATTGAGATTAACGAAAATAGACCCTGTAGTTGCAGGTTCTTCCCAGAAGCGTTTGGTGTTTTTGATAGGAGATCCAGCCATGAAACTTGCTTTCCCAAAACCAAACATTAGACTTACAAAAATCAATGATGTCGACATTTCTCAACCAGTTGATACCTTAAAAGCACTCAGCTATACCAAATTATCTGGTGAGGTTACGGACGAAAGCGGAAATTTACTTGCTAATTATAATGGTGTATTAACGGCCACGGTTTTTGATAAGCAAATAGAGCGTCAAACCCTTGCTAACGATGGTGTTAACGATAATAACGGACCTATAATCCTTGATTTTACAACCTTAGGTGAAATATTGTTCAAAGGTCAAGCTACGGTAGAAAATGGTCAGTTTGAGTTCGATTTTATTGTTCCGAGGGATATAGGAATTCCTGTAGGAAATGGCAAGGTGAGTTTTTATGCCCAAACGACTAGTCCTTTATCTGATCAAGCAGGAGCTAGTTTTGACATCAAGGTTGGTGGTATCAACGAAAACGCTCCTGAGGACAACATCGGTCCTGTCATCAATCTTTTTATGAATGACGAAAACTTCGTTTCTGGCGGTATTACTAATGAATCGCCTACCTTTTTGGCTAAGCTTCAAGACGAAAATGGGATTAACACGGCAAGTGGAATTGGCCATGATATTACAGCAATTCTAGATGGAGATGAAACCAATCCTGTGGTTCTTAATGATTACTATCAAGCCAACGTAGATGATTATACCAACGGAACGGTAACATATCCATTTCGAGATTTGGAGCCTGGTCCACATACCTTAACCCTAAAAGCTTGGGATGTGTACAATAATTCGTCTACCGCAGAAATTCAGTTTACAGTATTTGATAAGGATGAAGAATTGGTCATAGACAATGTGCTAAATTATCCCAATCCATTTGTCAATTACACGGAGTTTTGGTTTAACCATAATAGTGTGGAGCCTTTAGATATTTCAGTACAGATCTTTACCGTTTCGGGAAAACTAGTCCGAACCTTAAACGGCCAAACCTCAGGTGGAAGCAAGTCTGCAAGTTCCTTATCTAAGGACATTATCTGGGATGGCCGGGACGATTTTGGAGAAAAAATTGGAAAAGGTGTGTACATCTATAAACTAAAAGTAAGATCTCAACGTTTAAATAAGCAAGTTGAAAAAATTGAAAAACTTGTAATACTATAATAATCAATTATATTTGCTAACCATTATATGCCGTAACCTAGGCATTGATATCAATAGATAAACATGAAGAAATATTTAGTTACCCTAATCGCTTTTGCAACCCTTAACCTATTTTATGCGCAAGAAGCAGTACAGATAATTCCAGATGTAAATGATAGTCGAGTCATAACTACAGGTATGCCTTTTATGCTAGTGGCACCAGATGCAAGGTCTTCTGGGATGGGTGATGTCGGTGTGGCCACTTCCGTAGATGGCTTTTCGCAACACTGGAACCCAGCAAAATATGCCTTTTCAGAAGCAAAGTCGGGCTTAGGTGTAAGTTACACGCCGTATTTAACGCGTTTGGTTAACGACATTTCCCTAAGTTATGCGACCTACTTTAACAGAATAAATGAATTTAGCGCGTTTTCAGCAAGTGTGAAGTTTTTCTCTCTTGGAGAAATCGTTTTAACGCAAGATGCCAATGACCCTGGTATCGCTGTAAAGCCAAATGAATATGCCATAGATTTGGCCTATTCTCTCCGTTTAGGTGACCAATTTGCTATGGCTGTAGGCTTACGTTATTTAAGATCTGCCCTTCGTATAGATACGGTTGATCCTAATGCTAATCCCGGTAGTACGTTTGGCGCTGATATTACGGGATATTATCAAAGTGAGGAACAGGCTTACAATGACTTTAATGGACGTTGGCGCGCTGGTTTTGCTATACAAAATTTAGGACCGAGGTTCAGTTATGACGAAGGAGCCCGAGAGGTCTTTCAGCCTACTACATTAAGACTTGGTGGTGGTTTTGATTTTATTTTCGACCAGTACAATAAACTAGCGGTAACGGCAGAAGTGGCTAAATATTTAGTGCCAACACCACCTTTAAGAGGTAACAGAATAGTTTTTACAGACACTAATGGTGATGGTGTGTTCAATCCAGATGATGGAGATTTCCAAACTGAGGATCAAGAGGATGCATCTATAACCAATAATTCTTACATCATAGACGGACAAGATAATGATGTTGGGTTTCTGTCGGGAGTTTTTCAGTCCTTTGGTGACGCTCCTGGAGGATTCAGTGAAGAACTCAGGGAGTTTACTTGGGCATTGGGCGCAGAATATGTTTATGACGATTCTTTTGCCTTTAGAGCAGGCTATTTTAATGAAGCAGAAGAAAAGGGTGCCCGTAAATTCTTTACTTTAGGAGCTGGATTTAAATATTCTACAATCAATATAGATTTGTCTTACCTGTTTTCAGCTTCGCAAGTGCAGAGTCCTTTAGAAAATACACTTCGTTTCTCATTGACCTTTAACTTTGGAGCCAATGAGTATGACGAATTCTAGAATAATAAGTGATTAATAAAAAAACTATTGTGAAAGCAATAGTTTTTTTGTCTAAACCAATATTGATATGAAGGAAGTTAGATTAGAAACCGTTTTGGAGGTTTACAACGATATTTCAGAACTTCCGGAGTCAATTCAAGCTCTTATGGCTAAAGCTGCCGAAGCTAGAGACAAAGCCTATGCACCGTATTCTAAATTTAATGTAGGAGCTGCGATTCGTTTAGATAACAATGAGATCGTTACTGGTAGCAACCAGGAAAATGCATCCTATCCATCAGGACTTTGTGCAGAAAGGACAGCTGTGTACTATGCCAATGCCAAGTTTCCAAAAGCTAAAATGATTGAAATGGCTTTAACCGCCTCATCACAAAAAAAGCTCACAGCAGAACCTATACCGCCTTGTGGTGCCTGTAGGCAAGCTATTGCAGAGTATGAAAACAAACAAAATCACCCAATTGAGATTTACTTCATGGGAGCAGAAGGCAAGGTTGTAAAATCACCTTCCTTGGCCAACCTTCTACCTTTACTTTTTGAGAGTTCCGTGCTATAACGATTGCGTTAGGGTTTATCTCGTTTTTGTATCATTTTTTTAATAAGTACAGTTTCAACATTAGTATTGAAAGTGTTATTTTTGTTATTCGTTTTTTAAAGATAAAACAGGCACATGCAAAAAATAACAAAAGAAGTTTACCTTAAGTGGTACGAAGACATGTTGTTTTGGCGCAAGTTTGAAGACAAGCTTGCCGCAGTATACATACAGCAAAAGGTAAGAGGGTTTCTACACCTTTACAATGGTCAAGAAGCAGTATTGGCAGGAGCACTCCATGCTATGGACCTAAATAAAGACCGCATGATTACGGCCTATCGTAACCATGTTCAGCCTATAGGTATGGGTGTTGACCCCAAGCGTGTCATGGCAGAGTTATTTGGTAAGGCTACGGGAACATCTCAAGGACTGGGAGGATCCATGCATATTTTTTCAAAGGAACATCGTTTTTACGGAGGTCATGGTATCGTAGGTGGACAAATACCGCTTGGTGCAGGTATTGCTTTTGGTGATAAATACCACGAGAGAGATTCAGTAACTCTTTGTTTCTTTGGTGATGGTGCTGCTAGACAAGGCTCGCTACATGAGACTTTTAATATGGCCATGTTATGGAACTTACCAGTTGTATTTGTCTGTGAAAATAACGGCTACGCTATGGGTACATCTGTAGAGCGTACGGCAAACCATCCTGATATTTGGAAATTAGGTTTAGGTTATGACATGCCTTCTGGACCAGTCGATGGTATGAATCCAATAAAGGTTGCAGAAGCTTTTGATGAAGCTATCCAAAGAGCTAGAACTGGTGGTGGCCCAACGTTTTTAGAAGTAAAAACGTATCGTTACAGAGGCCATTCAATGTCTGATGCACAACATTACAGAACTAAAGAAGAGGTAGAAGAATATAAGAAAATAGACCCTATTACTCAGGTAAAGGATATTTTGTTAGAGAAAAAATATGCCACTGAAGATGAGATAAAGGAAATTGATAAGCGCGTTAAAAAACGCGTCTCTGAATGTGAGAAGTTTGCTGAAGAATCACCATTCCCAGAAAAAAATGTGATGTACGATGCAGTTTACGAACAAGAGGATTATCCATTTATACCACATAAATTATAACCTATGGCAGAAGTAATTAATATGCCAAGACTAAGCGATACCATGGAAGAGGGTACCGTGGCAACTTGGTTAAAGAAAGTTGGAGATAAAGTAGAGGAAGGCGATATTCTGGCCGAGATAGAAACGGATAAGGCGACTATGGAATTTGAGTCATTCTATGAAGGAACGTTGCTGCATATAGGTGTTAAGGAAGGGGAAACGACAAAAGTAGATCAATTGCTTGCCATCATAGGTGAGGAAGGAGAAGATATAAGCGCCCTTCTTAACGGAGAAAATACAACCTCAGAAGAAAAGACTGAAGATGTTGAAAAAACAGCTTCGGAAGATTCAGAAGACACCCATTCTGACGAACCAGCCGATATACCTGATGATGTTACCGTGGTTACTATGCCCAGATTAAGTGACACCATGGAGGAAGGAACGGTAGCAACCTGGCTAAA
This sequence comes from uncultured Flavobacteriaceae bacterium, assembly GCA_964524415.1. Lineage (GTDB taxonomy): Bacteria > Bacteroidota > Bacteroidia > Flavobacteriales > Flavobacteriaceae > Winogradskyella. The sequence goes on along the minus strand of CAZGDG010000082.1, from coordinate 1,339 downwards.
AAAGGTTGGAGACCAAGTTGAAGAGGGCGATATTCTAGCCGAAATAGAAACCGATAAGGCAACTATGGAGTTTGAATCCTTTGATTCTGGAACGCTCTTACACATTGGTTTAAATGAAGGGGAATCTGCAAAAGTTGATGCCTTATTGGCAATTTTAGGTCCGGAAGGCACTGATGTTTCTGCTATAGTTAAGAATTTTAAAGCAGGAGGCTCAGATAAAGCTGCAGAAACAAAAGAAACGCCTAAACCACAAAAGGAAACGGCACCAGAGCAGAAAGAAGAGCCAAAAGTTGAAACTCAGCAGACCGTAACATCAACATCCAATGATGGCCGAATCTTTGCATCGCCTCTAGCTAAGAAGATGGCTGAGGAAAAAGGTATTAATTTAAACCAAGTCAAGGGTACAGGAGAAAACGGCAGAATTGTAAAACGCGATATCGAGAATTTTACACCGCAAGCGGCTACATCTTCTGCGCCAGTAGCCAAATTTGTACCAACAGGTCAGGAGGATTACGATGAGGTTCCTAATTCAAGTATGCGTAAGGCTATAGCCAAAAATTTAGCCAAGTCTAAGTTTACCGCACCTCATTACTATTTAAATGTGGAATTCGATATGGCAAATGCCATTGCCTTCAGGGAGCAGTATAACTCTATGCCAGATACCAAGATATCATTCAATGATATGATAGTCAAAGCCTGCGCATTGGCCTTACGTCAGCATCCTCAAGTTAATTCCCAATGGTTTGATGATAAAATGAGACTTAATAACCACGTGCATATCGGCGTAGCCGTTGCGGTGCCAGACGGTTTAGTTGTGCCAGTAGTTAAGTTTGCCAATGAGCAATCATTGACGCAAATAGGCGCTGCGGTGAAGGATTACGCAAGAAGGGCACGTGATAAAAAACTAACCTTAGAGGAGATGGAAGGAAGTACATTTACGGTCTCTAACCTCGGTATGTTTGGTATTGAAAGTTTTACCTCAATAATCAATCAGCCTAATTCCGCAATCTTGTCCGTTGGAGCAATCTTGGAAAAACCTGTTGTAAAAGATGGAAAGATAGTTGTTGGGCATACGATGAAATTATCTATGGCTTGCGACCACAGAACGGTAGATGGCGCTACAGGCGCACTCTTTTTACAGACCCTAAAAGGTTACATAGAGAATCCAGTGACAATGCTCATCTAGAGTTTTGTTTTATTCATAATAAATGAAACCTATTTTCTTAATTGGGAATAGGTTTTTTATCTTTAAAACTAAATTTAAGAAATGAAACCGCTTTTACACGTACTTCTAATTTGTTTACTCTTCTTCTCTTGTTCGTCTACTAAAGAAAACACG
>CAZGDG010000081.1:0-12243 GCA_964524415.1 uncultured Flavobacteriaceae bacterium | reverse complement strand
ATAGAAGGCTATCAAAATGTGTTAATGGCTACAAAAGAAGATGATCAAACGCTGTTAATAGACACGGCAAATAATTGTGACACGGCTCAACTCATGATTAATAAAGCCGCCAAAACCACGCCTTACGATGTTTGTTTTTTTGATATCAGTCTACCACCTTCGGAGGACGGAAAATACACCTCAGGTGAAGATTTAGCCTTGCTCACCAAGCGTGTTTTACCTAATGCGAAAATTATCATTCTCACCATGTTTAATGAGTCCTTCAGGATTCATAATATTATCAAGGAAATCAATCCTGATGGGTTTTTAATAAAAAGTGATTTAACATCGATGGAGTTGGCAGATGCGTTTCAGCATATTTTAAAGTATCCGCCTTATTACAGCAGCACGGTCAATAATTATGTAAAGCAAACCATAACAAGCGAAATTTACGTCGATGATATCAATAGGAAAATTTTACACTTACTCTCGCAGGGAATTAAAACGAAGAACTTAAAGGAATACGTGCCTTTATCCATGAGTGCCATAGAAAAGCGCAAAAAGCAACTCAAATTGTTGTTTTCAGTATCGGACGGAAAGGATGAAACCCTTTTAAATGAAGCTAGGGAAAAGGGCTATTTATAACAACTACGACAAAAATCAGGTATTTTTAGCTTTCGAAAAAACGCTTGAATCCATTGAAAATAAAGAGAACTACGGTTTTTCCGTATCAATATTGAGGTTTTACCGCAGCAAAAAGTGATTTCAATACTATAGTTTTACATCAAGTCAACAAGAATTAATTAATCCCTCTTAAGAAATTGTTGAGTTAATAGCAAGAAAGAAAACCCAATGGTGCTAGCCATTGGGTTTTTGGTTTTTATAATATTAGATCAAAATAGGCTGCCAGTATGCTCAGAGAGTTTTAACAAAAAGAAGCCTAGGAAAATCAAAGCCACTATAAATTTTAAAAAGGTAGATGCCAAGAATCCCACAAATGAACCAAAAGCTGCTTTGGTGGCTTTGTTAAAATCATTCCGTTGCGTCATCTCACCAATAATAGCTCCCAGAAATGGTCCAATAATTATTCCGAAAGGAATAGGCGAGAATAGGCCTACTAGCAGGCCAATAGTTGTTCCGATCATTCCAGCTCTGCTTCCACCAAAACGTTTGGTTCCAACTACCGGAATGATATAATCCAGAATAAAAATAAACAGGGCAACCAAAAATGTAACCACTAAAAAGGTAGTGCTCATTTCTATGCCTTCAGTGAAATGCAGCACCAACAGTCCCAGCCAACTGGTCAATGGTCCTGGTATAATGGGTAAAAAACTACCAGCAATACCCAGTATTATAAGGAGAAATGCGATTATTATAAGAAGCAATTCCATAAATCTTTATTCGGAGCTATACAATTGGTCTTTGTGTTAAGGATAATGTTACAAATAAATAATCTGTAATTCTAAAACAATCCTAAGGTCCAACCATAACCTAAAAAAATTGTACTTTTCGGTTTCAGAATTTAAAACATGAGGCCTGTACGACTTCTACTTCTCTTCCTAATTCTATCGTCATGTCACTATCTTGAAAAAAAGAAAGTGCAGTCAGAGGATTTACTTAATGAAGAACTACAGACTTTTAATTGGAACGATGTAGATATCTATCCAACGTTTGATAGTTGTGACTCCATTACTGATAAAATGGAGAGTAAGGCCTGTTTTCAGCAAATCCTCCTCAATAAGGTGTCTAACTATCTTAAAGAACAAAACATTGTGGTATCGGAAGACGTTAACGATACCGTTAAAATGCATCTGGAAATCAATAAATTGGGAGATTTAAAGGTTCAAGACATCCAAATGGCCACTGAAACACGAACACATATTCCAGAATTGGATAGTTTACTGCGTCAAAGTCTTAAAGAGCTTCCTAAGATATATCCAGCTATAAAACGCAACCAACACGTCACAACGGTTTTTGAACTTCCTGTAATCGTAAGGATAAAATAAGCCTAATGTCTTGGCTCAAATCGGTCTTTAAAATCGAATGGCCAATTTTTGCATCAATCGCAATACTTCTACATAGAGCCAAATCAAAGTGGCCAATAAGCCCCAAGTTGCCAACCATTCCTTATACTTTGGAGCCTTGTTTTTGAAGCGTTCTATATAATCGAAGTCTAAGAGCAGTGCGAATGAAGCGACAATGGCAGCCAAAATATTAAAGACAATGGCTAACCAAGACGTGCCCCAGATATAGCTTTTTATGCCAAAGAAACCTAAAATAAAAGAAATGAGATATACGACCATAATGCTTATGGTAGCTGTAATAATGACACTTCGTAATTTTTTGGTAACAACAATAATGCGCAATTGGTATAGTACCAACATGACAACAAACGTAACAATGGTAACACCTATGGCCTGATATGGTAGCTCTGGAAAATTATTATGAGCGTAAGAAGAGAATCCTCCTAAAAAAATACCTTTAGCCACAACATATAAAGGCACTAAAATATGTGCCCAATTCTGTTTATAGGAAATCAATATGCTTATGATTATAGCACCCAACATACCGCCTAGGGTGAACCAGCGCATGGACGTTCCAGATTCACTGAGTTGCCATAGGTAAACCGTTATGGCAGCGATGACAAGAATACCTACTATGGATTTTATGAAAATTCCCAACACGGTCATGGTTTGAGAAGAAGATTTACCATCCTCCCAGAAATAACCGTTAAAAGCAGGGTTAGAGGTTTTAAAATTCCGCAGGCTCATTACAGATTAAATTTATATCCAATGGAAATGTCTGTAGGAAAGTTGCCTTGGTTGTCTAAGAATACAGCAAATAATTCGCCATAAATAATCGTAAGGTAACCCTTGTTTCCAATTTTGATATCCGAGCCTAACCCAAAAATAAAGGGAATGTCAAAAGCGGTATTCGAAAGTGAAGTTTCCATACTATTGGCATCTAAAAATGTGGCGTTGGTAAAATTTAAGGTAGCAAATTTAACTTGCCCGTATATGGAGAACGATTCGCGATTAATAACTCTATATCGATAGCCTAAGGATAACTCCGTAGCAGAATACTGGAAGTCATCTGTTTCAAAGGAATGTCGTACTTGTAAAAAGCCAGAGTGCCTTGGAAGCTTGTTCTCTTCATAGATTTCCAATTCACCACCCAATAAAGGTGCTAATGCATTATCAGGATTTCCTACAAAGGGATTGTTGGTTATGCCTCCAGAAAATCCTAATCGCAGTCCTAACTTGCTTTTTTTGGAAACTGGTATATATGAACTATCCACAGAGGCGTTGTAGTCGTCTATAAACTGTCTTAAACTACCAAGTGTTAACTTTAGTTTGCTGGTATCCCATCCTGTAAGTTCATTTAAAACCATTTTGTATTCCTCCTGATATTTATTGGCTGCACCTCTGGTGTTTTTAAGCTCAATCACGGTATCATCTTCTGTTTTTACAAAATACCTAAACTCATCATCTATGACATTCCAGAGTAAATCTAACTTACCTTCAATATCTTGTTTTAGCTGAAAGTCTTCATACTGATAAGTTGTCTCTTGGCCATAATGCCATTGGCTTAAAAGTGCAACTAGAAAAATTAATACGGTCTTTTTCATTTATTCTAATGGATAGTTATAGTAAATCTACCAAAATTATTTAATTGTTTAGTACTTATAGCTTCGGCCTTTCCAATTGAAGGGTGCAAACAAGGACAAGAAGACAATGTAAACACTGAAAAAAGGATAGATAAGGCTTGCAAATGGATACGATACCAAGAGCTGTTCTTGTTTAAAAAATCTACTGGCTTTAAAAAGTAACAGAAAATCAATACTGAATTTTAGGATGAACAATAGTACAGCTGTTCTTGGGAATATTATGCCTATGGCAGTCAATGGAATGAGCAAAACACAAGATAAATTGGCCAAAAATACAATTAGCCCAACAAACTTTGTAAAATTGTTAGAGGTCTTACTTGTTTTCGAAGCCCATCTGAGTCGTTGTTGGATAAGATGTTTTAAACTTTCTTCTGTGCTAGTACGAACAATGCATTTGTTATTTTTTAAATAGCCGACACTTTTTTTATTATGACCTAGAAACTTTTCCAACAAGAAGACATCGTCTCCGCTAGCAATATGGTTATTTCCGTCGTAACCGTTTAAAGATTCAAATTCATGCTTAAGATAAGCCATATTGGCGCCATTACTTAGGAAAGGGCGTTTTATACCAAAGCCACCAATCGTAACACCTTGTAAACTGAGAAAATCCAAGGCCTGAAACCTTTGAAGGAATGATGAGGTGTTTTTAATTGAAACCGGACCAATAACACAATGCACCTCATTTGATTGAATATACTCGTCATAGGTATCTAGCCAATACTTAGGCACTATACAATCAGCGTCTGTCGTAATAATCCAATCGTATTTGGCTCGGGAAATGGCCGTCGTAATGGCATCTTTTTTTGGGGATTTTGACACCCTAACGTTTTTAATGACACGTATTTGAAAATTGGATGTTGCATTAGATTTTAGAACCTTTTTAATAACTTCCTGAGATTTGTCTTCGGAATCGTCGTCAACCAAAATGACCTCGACGAGGCGTTTTGGGTAATTGAGGTTTATCAATGATTTCAATAAAGTATCTAGGTGGTTTTGTTCATTTCTAAATGGGATAATAATGGTGAATGCCGTTTTAGGTACCTTGTCGCTGAGGTTAAACTCTGTAATCTTATCAAAGCCGTTGGACAGCATACCAATCAGTGCTAGATAGATTAAAATGATTATGAGAATAACGGTAGAAATCATTGATGTGCTTCGGGTAATTTAAAGTTTAAAACATAGTAACTGCCAAAAATACTAGGGATAGCAAAATTTAAAAGCCACATTATCGTAGTTATTGATAAAATGGTAAGCTCATTGACTCGTACGTAAGAAAACAGAAAAATGGCAATGCTCCCTTTTATGACCACATCAAAAAGAGAAATGGTTGGCACTACCGAAGCTAATAGATACATGGTGCTTATGACTACCATAGCATTGAGATATGCAACTTCAACACCAAATAGTAGTAACAAATAATAAAACTGGAATGAAAACACAAGGTAACGACCAATTGAGAATGCTAAGTTTTTTAAATGGTAAGAGATAGATAGGTCTTTAAAAAAGTCAGTTATTTGTTTAAGTCCGAAACCCCTTATTTGAATAGCCTTAGTTTTTCTTCCTATGAGAAAAAAAGCTCCAATCATCACCAAAATAAGAACGATGCGGCCTAATTTATAATAATCAATATCAATTGTATAGCTCGAGATAAAAATGATTAATCCAACAGATCCAAAAAGAACGGTCGCACTCATTTGAGATATATTGCCAAGCAGGTTCAGTAGTACTATTTTCTTCCGTAAGGCCTTAGGGTAGTAAATAGCCTTTGCGCCGTAATCACCAATACGATTGGGTGTAATCAACGCTGCCGTTTGTCCTCCGAGACTCTGTTCTAAGGCATTGGTAAAGCGTATGGGTTGTATAGGTTTTACTATAAATTGCCATTTAAGGGTTTCCAATATCCAGTTAACGGCCGAAAGAAAAATAAGTATACCAACCGTTTTAAGCGTTAATGACTTTTGTGCTTTAACAAAGTCTATGAATTCCCGAAGGTCTAAGCCTTCATTATCTGAGATTTTGGAATAAATGAAGTACAATGCTCCAGCCACTATACTTAATTTAATGAGTACAATAAAGAATTGCTTAGTTTTGTATGGTACCTCATATGGCATGTGGCAAAATAAATATTAACGCAAAGATGCTCCAATTTTTTAGATTTTCCTTTCTCCTGCTGCTCGTTCTGTCTTGGTCTGCTGCAAATGCTCAATTTAAGCAGACCAGTAAATGGAAAGCATTAGTGGCTCTAGGATTTAATTATCCAACTACAGATGGGTTTGTTGATGGCACCTTTGCGCAGCCTATTAATTTTCCAACCGTGAATCTTGGAATTCAGCATATGTTTAAAAAGGAATATGGCGTGAAGTTGGATTATGGGTTTAATAGATTTAAAAATGATAATGATTCTCCGGAATTTAAGGTAAATTATTCTCGAGTTAATGTGCAGTTTGTTTTTGACCCTACGGATTATTTGGGTTTTATACCTAGACGAATGCGAACCATTTTGCACGCAGGTCCAGGCTTCTCTTTTACGAGCCCTTTGGGCAACCTTGGCGATAATAAGCAATCGTATCTAAACGTATTGGGTGGTTTAGAGTTGCATTATGCCATTAACGAAAAAGTTTCCATTTTTGCGGACATAGCTTACATATATGGGTTAACTTCTTTGGAAGACTATAATCCACCTTTAGATGGCTTGGGAGCCTTTAACGGAAGTATTTTCAATGTAACTTTGGGCTTGGCCATTTCTTTAAGTGGTTGTCAATATTGCGATTAGAATGAGTAAAGAGAAGATTATTTTAGGGATAGATCCCGGAACAACCATAATGGGTTTTGGGCTTATAAAAATTGTTGGGAAACAGATGCAGTTTATGCAGTTAAATGAGCTCCAATTAAAAAAATACGATGACCATTACTTAAAATTGAAACTTATTTTTGAACGTACCGTAGAGCTAATAGACACCTACCACCCAGATGAGATAGCTATCGAGGCTCCTTTTTTTGGCAAGAACGTACAGAGTATGTTAAAATTGGGTAGAGCGCAGGGTGTGGCCATGGCAGCAGGACTTTCAAGGGAAGTCCCAATTACGGAGTATTCTCCAAAAAAGATAAAAATGGCCATCACCGGAAATGGCAATGCGAGTAAAGAACAGGTCGCCAAAATGCTGCAGAGTGTACTTCAATTAAAAGAATTACCTAAGAATTTAGATTCCACAGATGGATTGGCCGCAGCGGTTTGCCATTTCTATAATCAAGGAAAGGTTAACGTGGGGAAAAGCTATACAGGTTGGGCTGCTTTTGTAAAGCAGAATGAAGCCAGAATAAAGAAATAATGGCTGGAATTTATATTCATATACCATTTTGCAAGCAAGCTTGCTACTATTGTGACTTTCATTTTTCTACCTCATTAAAGAAAAAAGATGGGCTTTTGGCAGCTCTTAAAAAAGAACTTCAATTACGTAAGAATGAATTTGAGGATATTACGGTTGAGACTATTTATTTTGGAGGTGGTACGCCATCACTTTTATCTCAGAAGGAATTGGAAGAAATTCTAGAATCCGTTTACGACAATTACAGCATTGTTGATAATCCTGAAATAACACTAGAGGCCAATCCGGACGACTTGTCCAAATCTAAAATTTTAGATTTATCAAAGAGTGCGGTAAACAGGCTTAGTATTGGTATCCAATCGTTTTTTGATGCCGATTTAAAACTCATGAACAGGGCGCATAGTGCTGTTGAAGCTGAGTTATCCTTAGAACTGGCTCGTGACTATTTTAATAACATTTCAATAGATCTCATCTATGGTATTCCTGGAGCTAGCAATGAACAGTGGGCTCAAAATATCGAAAAGGCTTTGAGTTTTAAAGTGCCACATATTTCTAGTTATGCGTTGACCGTTGAGCCTAAAACGGCTTTGGCATCATTTATTAAAAAGGGCCTTGTTGAAAATGTCGATGATGAAAAAGCCCATGACCAATTTCATTTGCTTAAGGCAAAATTAGAAGATGAAGGTTTTGTGCATTACGAGCTATCCAATTTTGGAAAAGAAGGTTATTTTAGTCAAAATAATTCGGCCTACTGGCAGGGGAAACCTTATCTAGGGATAGGTCCATCTGCACATTCCTTTAATGGAATACAACGTGGCTGGAATGTAAGAAACAACATCAAATACATTAAGGCACTACAACAAAACCAACTGCCCATAGAGCAAGAGACCTTAACGACAACAGATCGGTACAATGAGTATATAATGACTGGGCTAAGAACTATTTGGGGTGTGTCCTTAGATAAAATAAAAAATGATTTTGGTACCGTATATTTAGATTACCTGTTTGAACAGGCTCAGGTTTTTATAAATGAACATTTGTTGTATATTGATGATAGTCATTTACGAGTGACTAAAAAAGGCCAATTTTTAAGTGATGGTATCGCCTCACAACTTTTTAAATTAAATTTATCTTGATAGCAACAATACAATATAGGTCCAAAAAGCTAAAAATTAATTTAGCAGACCCCTTAGATCTTTCTATTCCACTAAAAGGCAATACTTCTAATGTCAATGCCTGGTATATAGGTCCGCCTAAAATTGAAGCCGAAGTTGTAGATGGGAAAACCATAAGTGTAGCAGAAGGCGCTTCAGTGAATTTCAATACAATAACATTTAATCCACATGCACATGGAACGCATACCGAGACCATTGGGCATATCACAAAGGAAGCCTATTCTATAAACAAATATCTAAAAGAGTTTTTCTTTTTAGCCGAAGTCATTTCCGTAGCACCTGAAAAATCTGGTGACGATTACGTTATATCTGCAAAACAATTACAGTTTGCCATCGGTAACAAAAAAAGGGATGCCCTTGTTATTAGAACCTTGCCTAATATGAACGACAAAAAGTCTAAGCAGTACTCCCATACAAATTGGACGTATTTAGAAAAAGAGGCCGTTAAATTGTTGGTAAGAAAGGGAATTAAGCACTTATTAATCGATACGCCCAGCATAGATAAGGAAGAAGATGGTGGCGAGTTGATTGCGCATAAGACGTTCTGGTATCAAAATGGCAAAAAGCGAACTGATGCCACCATTACCGAGATGATTTATGTTCCAAATAAGATTGATGATGGCCAATATATTTTAAATTTACAAATAGCTCCATTTGAAAATGATGCTTCGCCAAGTAAACCTATTCTATATAAAATTATAGAGTAATTATTAAGTTTCCTTGGTTTAACTTCAGCTCATAAAAAAAGAAATAATGGAAACCTTCTTTATAATTATAATAAGCATATTGGTTACGTTAGGAATCGTAACAGTATATAAGCAGTGGAAGACCAAACAAGTGGCAACCGCACAATCTGCCATTTTATTGGATAAAATTAAAAGAGTCTATAAGTTTATTACTGTGGAAGGCGATTTTGCAGAAATCTATCATTACGAAGATGTAAAGGAGAAATTTTTAAAATTAATTTCAAGCAGAAAAAAGGCTCTTGTTATTATAAATGCCAAGGCACATGTTGGTTTTGATATGTCTAAGATAAAGATGAAGACCAACCCGAAGAGCAAAACAGTTGTCCTATCTCATTTTCCGCAGCCCGAAGTATTATCCATAGAGACTGATATTAATTATTACGATAAGAAGGATGGCATGTTCAATAAGTTTTATGCCTCGGATTTGACAGAACTACATGCGCAGGCCAAAATTCACATTCAAGATAAAGTTCCAGAAAGTGGGTTGTATGAAGTAGCCCGTGGTGAAGCCTTGGAAGCTATTCAACTTATTGAGAATATTGTTGAAACCATTGGGTGGACATTGGATTATTCGGCATTGAAGCTAGAAGGAGACCATCAAAAAAAGCTTGAATGAACATAGAGGAATTCAGAAATTATTGCATAGCCAAGGCACAGGTAACCGAACACTTTCCTTTTGACAATGATACATTGGTATTTAAAGTTTGCAATAAGATGTTTGCTTTAGCTTCTCTAAAACAGTGGGAAAAAGGCAATGCCTTTATTAATTTAAAATGCGACCCTGATTATGCTCAAGAATTACGGGCCGAGTACGATAGTATTAAACCTGGTTACCACATGCACAAACAACAATGGAATAGTGTCTACATTCACTCAGGCGAGCTATCGAGGGAACTAATTCTTAGCCTTATTGACCATTCCTATGATATGGTGGTTAAAGGCCTTCCTAAAAAGATGCGAGATACTTTAAATTAGTCTTCAGAACCTTTATCACCATCTTTTTTCTTGAATAGTGAAAAGCCTAAAGGTAGAAACAATACGAAAAACAAATAGCGTCCTGTAATAAGGCCATAAATCGTTACTACAGCGAGTACTATCCAAAGAATATATTGCCATTGGGATTTCAATCTAAAGTATTTTTGGGTTTAAAGTTAATTTTCTTACAAGCCAAATAGTTTAAAAACATGTCATTAATCGAGAAAATAGGACTTCCATTTCGACTTATCCAGCAAAAACTATCATTTATCGATTATATCAAATACTGTGTTAAATATATTATGATATTTAGGGTATCCCTCGATAATTAATAGCCCAAATTTACAGATTAATAGCCCTAAAAATTTATTAATGAATTAACATTATGTCTTATGGATCTTCAAATTACTAATTACAACAACAGGTTTCATATCAAGGGAACTCTAAACAAACTTAGCCTTAAAATCTTTAATGATGAATTTAAGAACATCTTTGAGCGAATGGATGATGTTTTTATAGATATTGGAGGTGTAGAAAGTATAGATAGAGCTGGAGTGGTTGCTTTAGCCAGACTTCACAATGAATCTATTACAAAATCCAAACGTTTATCTATAGTAGGTTTAGGCTGTAAAGAACTTTACGATCACTTTAAGTCTCAAGAAGACACGGTACAAGGGACAATAGAAGGTCGAATGTCTGTGGCCTAATTAACTAAAATATTATATTGAAGTGTTTTTATTACGTTTATGGTGATAGATAGACGTTTTTAAAAACACTTTTTATTTTAACAGGACATATCGGCAACAATTTTCCACTGCCCATTAATTTTTTTGAATATCAACATAAAGATACCATCAGCATTTCCGATGTTGCGCTCCAAGTGAAAGGCACCCATGACCCAATAGGAATTACCTTCAATCCTTGAAATATCTTTGATGTTAAAACTTAGTATACCACTTTCTGCTTTTGTTGGATAGTTCTTTTTGTACCGCTCCAAGGTGGCATCCCAGCCCAGGGTAAGTCCACTTTTTCCGTAAAATTTTAATTCGTCACTTTTCCAGTAGCTTTCCATAAAACCTTCAAGGTCATGGTCATTCCATGCTTTTATTTGTTGCTCTAGAACAAGTCTTATGGCAGCTTCCGCAAGGTTATTGTCCTCAGGCGAAATAACTCTGGCTTCAGTTTTTGTAGCGGTGACGTCTGTTCTAACGCTAATACAGGATACACATATACACGACAGCGCAAGGATTAGGAGTTGTTTCATTTTGAAAATGATTTAATGGAATAAAGTTACTAACTTAATCTCAAAGCGCATTTTTCTGGGCTTTAAAAAACGCTTCGGCTTGCAGTTGCATTAGTTCCTTGGCTTTTTTCCGCTTGTGTGCCAAGACGTCGTCCTCATCTGCAATTTCGGTATAAATTTTATTATTGATGTCATTATCCGTTTTAAGAAGTAAGTCGCGTTCTCTTACTTTTTGCGTTGTCCAGGTTTTAACCGTTGTTTCTTGGTCTTCTAGACGATAATCATATTCGCCTTTTGGCGAAATGAGCTTAGCAAAAATAGGAGACGTTTCTATGGCAAGAAATAACAGGAAAATGAAGAACGAAGGAAGCCATGGCAGTTGTCCTAAGGCATTTACTCGTGCCATGAGACCATCAAAGTTGTCTATTATGGGCTGCGAATCCGAGACACTTGTTTTATACTTGTTTTGAAGTGTAGAAATTTCAGACTCTAATAGCACGATTTTGGCTTTATTTTCAGCTTTGAGATTCTGCAAATCTTTTAGTGCAGCATCGTGCTTTTCCCGTTTTTCTTTGTAAACAGGGCCTTTTCCTAACTTCATGGTGCCTGCCGTGCCTTCAGCTTCAGAAATATAGGTGTCGTATAGAGCATTAACTTCGGTCTCTTTGGTGTCTATTTGAGCTTGTAAATTAGATATTTGCGATTTTAAGTCTTCAATTTTTGGATTGTACTGTGCTGCAATTTGGTTTTGGTTGGCAAGCGTTAATTCATTCTTTTGCTCCAATAAAACCTGATTGATTTCCTTTTCAAAAATCTTTAATTCCAAGGGTTTGGAAATTACTACAGCTATTATAACAGCTAATAAAATTCTAGGTGTCGCTTGTAGGAGTTCATCTAAAGCGCTATTACGTTTTTTGATGGTAGACACAATATAGCGGTCTAAATTAAAAATGAGCAAGCCCCAAATAAGGCCAAAAGCAATAGATGTGAAAATGTTATCAAATACAGTATAGAGGGCGTAACTACAGGCGATGGCTGCCATTAGTGCCGTAAAAAATACAGTAGCACCTACACCAGCGTACTTGTTTTGTTCGCCATTGGAGCAGTTATCCAAAATATGGGAATCTGCACC
>CAZGDG010000080.1:0-12290 GCA_964524415.1 uncultured Flavobacteriaceae bacterium | reverse complement strand
CACATGTTCGCCAAAGGTGCTGAGGCACTGAACAATTAGGCGGAGCCACATGTTCCCAAGGGTATTAACAACATAGGTAGTTAGACATAGAAATACATAAATCCTTAAGGCCAGGCCAAATCAGCTTGGCTTTTTCTTTTTCTTACAATAGGAATACATTTTATCGATTAATAAGGCCTTTAGCCGTCTTAATTTAATTTTTGTTCTATATTGCTTACCAAATCTTAACCTACTTTAATAATGAAAGCAATATATAATGCGCTTCGGTATGCGATTTTTACTGTACTTGTTGGTCTTACGTTTCAGTGTTCTGGTACAAAGGAAATAGCGAGTACAAACTTCGAACAACGTGTACCCTTTAAAATCAAGTCGGTTTATTTTCAAGAGTGGTTTGCTGGTATTGACCACGGTGGAACGGGATATACCTTATATTTACCAGTTGTACAAAAAGGTGCCAACGTTACCGTAGAGGACGTTTACTTTAGAAATCTTAGAGGTAGGTTTTACCTTCAAGACGGCCGTTATATAGCCATATTGAAAAACCCTAATAAAAGCTACGTATTTACAAAGCCGCAAAAACCAGAAAATTATCCTTTTGATTTACGGGATAACGAATGTGTAGTGTCCTACATAGAGGATGGCGCTACAAAGTTTTATAAGCTCAAAATTGATGAAGAGTTGGCGGGTGTCTATTACAAAGATGGAGCACCATCGATTTATACACGAATGGAGCATTCTACTATGGCAACTCTAGATATAGAGGAGGATTAGTTGCGTGCCGATATTTATCTTAAGTCGTGCCATTGGCACGACTTTTTTAGTTATACATATAGCCATATTATTAGCCGTAACACATATAATTTAATATTTTTACCACCAACCATGCATCGTTTAACTTGAGTGCCTTTCAAAAACTTTTTAAGCAGACTTTTATTTATGGATTAGCAACGGTTCTGCCAAGGATGCTTAGTTTTATTCTGGTACCCTTGTACACGAGCCAGGCAGTATTACCAAATCCTTCAGACTACGGCCAAGTCTCTGTTATCTTTTCGTATTTTGTTTTGTTCAATGTCCTTCTCGCCTATGGGATGGAGACCGCCTTCTTTCGGTTTTTTAATAAGGAAGAAGATAAACAGACTGTGATAAGTACTGCGGCAATTTCTCTTGTTGTTTCTACCGTTGTCTTTGTTTTGTTAGCCTATATATTTCAAAATACTATAGCTCAGTTTATTAGTATTGAGGTAAAATACATTAAACTGGTTATTTGGATTCTTCTCTTAGACGCTCTTGTAATCATACCTTTTGCGTGGCTTCGCGCCAATGAAAGACCCATAAGATATGCTACCATTAAAATTCTTAATGTTGCCATTAATATAGGCCTTAATTTATTCTTTTTGTTGGCCTTAAAGAATTTGGCAGAACACTCGGATTTAATGGCACATTTGTATCTCCCTAACCACGAAATCAGCTATATTTTTATAGCAAACCTAGTGGCGAGCGCTTTCACGTTGCTCTTTTTTGTTTCATTCTATACCAAATTAAATTACCATTTTAACAGAGCCCTTTGGAAAAATATGATGCGATATGCTCTACCTGTTTTAATTGCAGGGATTGCATTTTCCATTAATGAAACGTTTGATAGAATCCTATTAAAAGAACTTCTGCCCAAAGATGTTGCAGATACTCAAATTGGTATGTACTCTGCCTGTTATAAATTGGCCTTATTTATGACCTTATTTGCAACAGCTTATCGCTTGGGCATTGAACCTTATTTTTTTAGTCATTCCAAGGCTAAAAACCCTCAAAAAAATTATGCATTGATACTAGAATTTTTTGTGGCTTTTGGCTCGATAATATTTTTAACCGTTGTGATATTTGCAGATGCAATTAAACCAATTGTAATACGGAGTGAAGCGTACTGGGAGGCTATGGTTATTGTTCCTATTGTGCTCTTGGCCAATTTTTGTTTAGGAATTTATCACAACCTTTCCGTCTGGTACAAGATTACGGATCGGACTAAATTCGGAGCGTACATTTCTGTATTTGGGGCTATTGTAACCTTGATAATCAACATTGTATTTATCCCTAACTATGGTTATAGAGCTTCTGCAGTTGCTACACTTGTGGCCTATGCTAGCATGATGATGTTATCTTATGGGTTAGGAAGAAAATATTACCCTATACCTTATGATTTAAAAAAGATAGCCTTTTACCTTATAATGTCTTCTCTGTTGTCTGCAGTGTCCTTTTATTATTATCGCAGTAATTATTATATAGGCTTTGCAATGTTAATTGTATTTTTAGGGTCTATTATCCTATTGGAAAAGAACCAACTAAAAAAGGTATTAAAACGATAATTCCATGACGATTAAAATTATAAACAAATCGAGACACGCATTACCGCACTACGAAACGAGCGCTTCTGCGGGTATGGATTTAAGAGCCCATTTAAGTGAACCAAGAGTACTTAAACCGCTAGAACGGACTATCGTAGGAACAGGACTGTTCATAGAACTTCCTATTGGTTATGAAGCTCAAGTAAGGCCAAGAAGTGGCTTAGCAGCCAAAAAGGGTATAACGGTGCTTAACGCTCCTGGCACCATCGATGCCGACTATAGAGGTGAAATAGGAGTCATTTTAGTTAACATTTCCAATGAGCCTTTTGAAGTAAGAGATGGGGAACGAATCGCCCAGCTGGTAATAGCCAGACACGAGCGTGCCGAATGGGATGAAGTTGAAATACTAACCGAAACCGATCGAGGTCAAGGTGGATTTGGAAGTACAGGAACAAAGTAATAATCACGTAAAACATATAATAAGAAATGAAAATCATAGTCCCAATGGCAGGTCGAGGTTCTCGCCTTAGACCACATAGCTTAACAGTACCAAAACCTTTGATACCAGTAGCAGGTCAACCTATTGTGCATCGACTGGTTAAAGATATTGCCAAAGTTCTAAAGCAACCCATTGAGGAGATTGCCTTTGTTCTCGGTGATCCTGCATTTTTCGGAGATGATGTTGTAGCGAGTTTAACTCAACTGGCAAATGATCTAGGAGCAAAAGCTTCAATTTACAGACAGGACAAACCTTTAGGGACCGGACATGCCATAATGAGTGCCGAACCGTCTTTAGATGGACCTGCCGTTATCGCTTATGCAGATACGCTAATTAGGGCAGAATTTGACTTAGATCCTGATGCCGATAGCGTCATTTGGACCAAGAAAGTAGAGAATCCGGAAGCCTATGGTGTTGTAAAACTTAATGATAAGGACGAAATCATTGAGCTCGTTGAAAAACCTCAAAATTTCGTTAGTGATCAAGCTGTAATAGGCATTTATTATTTTAAGGATGTGGCAGAGCTTAAAGAAAAGTTACAACAAGTATTAAATGAAAACGTTATGAATGGTGGTGAGTACCAAATTAATGATGGTATTAAGCGCATGATGGCAGACGGAAAGATATTTAAGACAGGCACGGTAGATGAATGGATGGATTGTGGTAACAAAAACGTAACGCTAGAAACCAATGCCAAAATGCTCGGATTTCTTTCTAATGACAATGAAGTTTTGGTAGATGCTTCTGCAACTATTGAAAACTCTAACATAATTGAGCCTTGTTATATAGGCAAGGGCACAACTCTGCGCAATACAACCGTTGGTCCTTTCGTGTCAATAGGAGAAGACTGTGTTATAGAAAATTCAACCGTTAAAAATAGTTTAATACAGAATCACACCACTATTAAAAACGCTAATTTAGATGAAGCAATGATAGGTAACTTTGTAAAGTACGATGGCGATTTCACAAAAATTAGCATAGGAGATTATTCGGTTTTGGAATCCTAGAATTAAATGTCTCACATCTACAAAATGAATTTTGGAATGGCTTTTGCCGTATGCCAATCGCTGCAGTTCGTTTCAGATAAGGGAAGCATAAAATTACGATGACACTAACAAACTACATAGCACGTTTTATATTGGTACTGTTCATTCTGGTGCCATGCTATGGCTTGGCACAAGTTGATTTCAACAAGCGTCCAGATGATGATTTAGGCAATGTAGAAGATGAGTTCCAAGAGTATTTTTTTGAAGCGCTAAAACAAAAGGGTATTGAAAACTATGACCGTGCGGTTGATGCGCTTCAGAAATGCCTTAACCTCAACAGTAAATTACCAATTATTTACTTTGAATTGGGTAAAAACTATAACAAGCTAAAGAACTTTGGGGCCGCAGAAGAAGCTTTAAAAGAGGCTATCAGCATGCAACCTGACAACGAATGGTTTTTAGATGAGTTGTACGATGTATACTATCAACAAAACGACATAAGAAACGCCATAAAGACCATTAAGCAATTGGTTAAGTACCATCCCGACTATAAAGAGGATTTAGCGGCATTGTATGTTAGGGAGGAAAAATACAGGCAAGCACTCCAATTATTGGATGAACTGGATGAAGAATTAGGGGTAAGTGAATCTAGGGACGCCATGAGAAACGACATCTATAGCATTACAGGTAACGCAGATGATAGAATAGAAAATTTAGAACAGCGAATTGCCAATAATCCCAATAACGAGGATAACCACCTTAAGTTAATTTACCGGTACAGTCAGATTGGTGATAAAAAGAATGCCTACAAGGCAGCACAAAATCTCCTCAAGGTCAAACCAGATTCAAAATTTGTGCATTTAGCGCTGTATAAATTTTATTTGGAAGACAATAAGGTCGAGGACGCTATAAGATCCGTAAAAATAGCATTAAGCAGTCCAGAGATTAATGCAGATGCCAAAGCCAAAGTGCTTAAAGACTTTGTCAATTTTGTGTCAGAACATCCAGAATATGAGACGGATTTAATGGATATAACGGCTTTAGCAGATGACAATAAAGATGCCAAAACGCATAGCGAATTGGGGCAATACTATCTAAAGGCAGGAGATAAGGTGAAGGCCCTGTCTAATTTTAAGGAAGCCCTGAAACAAAACCCCAACGATTTTAAATTAATTAAGGATGTCCTGTTGTTACAATTGGATATTAAGGATTATCAAGCCGTAATAGAAGATAGCAGTACCGCCTTGGAGCTATATCCAGCACAGCCCATTTTGTACCTTGTTAGCGGTGTAGCCCAGAATAAATTAGGCAACCACCAATTGGCCATAGACCAACTAAAGTTGGGATTAGACTTTTTGGTAGAGAATCCGCAAATGGAAGCTGATTTTTATTCAGAATTGAGTTTAGCGTATAAGCAACTCAATAATATTAGTGAGTCTGAAGCGTTTGCTAAAAAAGCCAAAGCCCTCAAAGTAAATCAGTAAATGACACCGAATAAGCGATATAATTTGTTGAGACTAGTATTTTGTGTGGCTGCTGCTTTATTAATTATTGGTTGTAAATCAGCAAGGAGTGTTATTGCATCCGGTGAGGCTAGTGACAAATTATCGGCAAAACAAGTTATCAAACAGCATCAAAAAAGTGATGCCAATTTTAAGACCTTACAAGCTAAGGTGCGTATAGATATTATAGAGGGCGACAAACTTCAGGGAGTGACCTTAAACTTTAGAATGGAAAAAGACAAAACCATTTGGCTTAGTGCTCCGTTAGGTTTGGCCAGAATGATGATAACACCCGAAAAGGTCCGTTTTTACAACAAACAAGACAACGAGTATTTTGATGGCAATTACCAGCTGCTCAGCGATATTGTTGGTATTGAGCTAGACTTCCATAAGGTTCAGAATATATTGTTGGGCCAAGCTATTTTTAGTCTCCAAGAACAACCGCATATAGTTCAGGTTAGTGGCAAATCTTATGCGCTTCAGCCAAAAGCGCAAAATGCCTTTTTCGAGCTCTTCTATCTTATTAATCCGTCACATTTTAAGATGGATAGCTTGCAGCTCTTTCAGCAATTAAAAAAGCGGATTTTGCAAATAGACTATGCTTCTTATCAAAACGTAGATAGGCAAGTCTTGCCTCAAAAAATAGATATTATTGCTGTAGAAGACAGGGATGAAGTTAAGATTGCCTTAGAATTTAAGTCTGTTTCCCTAAATCAGGAGTTGCGTTTTCCTTTCAGAATACCGAGTGGCTACAAAGAAATTCAATTAAAGTAATGTTTAGAGTTAAGTTTTTTCTAATCCTTTTAATGGCATGGTCCTGTTCTCAGCTTCTTTATGGGCAGAGTGAGAAGCAAAAAAAGTTAGAGGCACAGCGTCAGCAAATTCTAAGGGAAATGAAGCAGATCAATGCACTGCTTTTTTCTAAAAAGAAGGAGGAGAAATCAGAAATCACCGTAATAGAAGACATAAATTACAAGGTGAGTGTTCGCCGAAACCTTATAAGAATAACCAATGAACAGGCCAATTTGTTAACACGAGAGATTAATGCCAATCAAAAAGAGATATCCATACTTAGAGAGCAGCTACAGGAATTAAAGGACGACTATGCTGCAATGATTGTAAAATCTTATAAAAGCAAGTCTGAACAAAGCAGAGTTATGTTCCTGTTGTCCTCACAAGATTTTAAACAGGCCTACAAACGGCTACAATACATTAAGCAATACGCTAATTATCAAAAGAAGCAGGGAGAAGCCATCAAGGCCAAAACCAAAGAGTTACAGGAATTAAATATTAAACTTTCCAAACGAAAGGAAGAAAAGCAGAAATTAATTGAAGAGAATCGAGCCGAAAAACGAAAACTGGAAGAAGAGCTAAAACAGCGGGAAGCTTTAATGGCCGCCATAAAAGCGGATATGAGCAAGTATACGGCACAAATAAACAAGAAGCAGAAAGAAGCAGAACGCCTAAATAGGGAAATTGACCGTCTCATCAAGGAAGCCATCGCTGCATCCAACAAAGAAGCTGGAAATACCAAATCAACAGGCGCCTTTGTGCTCACGCCGGAAGCCAAGGTTCTAGCCTCTAACTTTGAAGCCAATCGAGGAAAATTAGGCTGGCCTGTAGAACGAGGTGTTATAAAGGGCAAATTTGGTAAAACACGCTCGTTGGCCGATCGCTCCGTTGAGGTGAACAATTCTGGCGTTAAAATTGCCACAGAGCGCAATGCTCAAGTAAAATCGGTATTTACAGGAGAAGTATCTAAAATTGTAATTGTTAAAAATGCTAATCCTGCGGTCATAATTAGACACGGAAATTATCTAAGTATTTATAACAACCTCTCCAAGATATACGTTAAATCTGGTGATAAGGTGGCTACGGGTCAACCTATAGGAGAGGTATTTACAAATAGATCTACTGGTGAATCCCTCCTTGATTTCAGAATATATAAAAACGATAAGAAACTCAATCCTGAGTATTGGTTGGCGAACTATTAATTATAGATTAACTACAACATAGCCCTGTCTAGTTTTTCTGTGATATCTTCCGTTAAAAACATAGTAGCGTGTACCATTTACACGAACTATTTTATGTTGTCTCGGTAATTTTTGAACTAAGGTCACACCTGCTGGCTGCCTTACAACTACGCGTTTGGCACAAGAGGTAAAACTAATTGCAAAAAGGAATACTAAAGTGTAAACTAGAGGTCTCATCATAAATAGTTTTGGTTTTATGGTAAGACCTTAAAGCTTAAAAAAGGTTTAATTTACTCGAAAATGGCTTTTAGTTCCGTAGCATCTTGGGGTTTCATTTTGCCTGCCAATACCAAACTTAGTTGTTTACGTCTTAAGGCACCTTCAAAGCGTTCTTTTTCCAAGTCTGTTTCTGGGATGAGTTCAGGAACCTTAACAGGACGGCCAGTCTCATCAACAGCCACAAAAGTGTAAATGGCTTCGTTGGCTTTTATGCATTCTCCAGACTCCCTGTCTTCAATCCAAACATCTAGATAAACTTCCATCGACGACGTAAAGGCTCTAGAGACTTTGGCCTCTACCGTAACCACACTCCCAAGGGGAATGGTATGGTTGAAAGCTACATGATTTACAGAGGCTGTAACAACAATTCGCCTAGAATGGCGCCTAGCCGCTATACTCGCTGCACGATCCATACGTGCTAGTAACTCACCTCCAAAGAGATTATTTATGGGATTAGTCTCACTGGGAAGAACTAAATCTGTAACGATAGTTTTAGATTGAAATGCTGTTTTTGCTTGCATGAACTAAAAATTTATGCAAAGATAACATCCAATAAGCTATTAAATTAAAAAGGAAAGATTAATCTAAAGATTTAACCAACAACCATGCATCTCGATTGTGCTCTCGTCTAATTTTGTAGAGCGCATTTATAGCTTCAGTTCGCGTTTCAAAGCTTGCGTATACGACTTCATGGAGCCCATATCTGTTTTTACCAATAACCCTTGCTTTGTAACCTTTAGCCCGAAGTTGGTTCACTTTTTTTACCGAGTTGGATTCTACCCTAAACGCACCAGCAACAACATGGTAATTCCCAGATTGTTTTTCAACTTCTAACTCTACTGCAGGTAAGGCATTAGGTATCACAAATGTTGCCTCTTGAACTTTTTCGTCCAATTGGGCATTCGCTTCTTCTTGGGCAAGTTGGTTGTGGGTTTCAACAGTATTTGTGTAGTATTTATAAGACCCATAAGCGCCCAAACCTAATATAACTACAGCTGCAGCTGCATATTTTAACCAAGATGACGACCGCTTTTTGTTGGATATTGGGATAGCAATTTTTTCCTCAAGGGCCTCCACCTCTTTGTTATAAACTTCTCTAGCAACCTCAACTGAATTAAAGTGAGATAGCCCAAACGAATCCGTGAGGAAATTGATGTGATTAGAAGGCTCAAACACAATGTTGCCGGCATTATTGAGCATAAACTCGCCTATATCTTCAAATTGAATGGTTTCGCCCTCGATTAAATAAGACTTAATTGATTTTACCTGCTTTGCGATTTTATAAATGGCGGTATCGTAAGGGATTTTTTCAACTTCTGCAATATAATTGGCCAATAGACCATCATTTTTTTGCAATTGCTCGTTAAAGGACAATAGCTTTTTTGGCGGATATAACGTATGTGTGTTGTTATGGATTTTTGCTGAGACTCGTTGTGTCAAAAACGCACCAAAGTCTGGCACAATCACACAATCATATCTGTAAAGTAAATCCTTTATGTAAACTTCTAACTGCATTGCGTAACAAAGTTAAAAATTTTCAAAATCCACAAAACTTTCAAGGAGTTTAGTTATTAACATCAAAAAAATTAGTTTATTGGTATTGGTTTAAAAGTTATATCGTAATGACAGATAGCGAGTTAATTTACACTCTAGCTTTACAACACCTTCCTAAGATAGGTCCTACAACAGCGAAAAAGCTGATTCATCACTGTGGTTCGGCAGAAGCTGTTCTTAAAGAAAAACGAGCGAATCTGCTTAAAATCGATGGTATAGGAACCTTAATTGCGGACGCGTTATTCCAAGCGGATTTTTTGGAAGAAGCCGAGCATGAACTACGCTTCATAAGGGACAACGGTATTGAGGTGCATTATTTTATGGACGATTCTTACCCGGAACGATTAAAGCAATGCATAGACGGTCCTATTCTTTTGTTTCAATCTGGAAACATCAATATTGGCAACCATTACATTATAAGTATAGTAGGAACACGCAAGATAACACCTAAAGGCATTGCATTTTGCCAGCGTTTGGTCGAAACGCTAGCGCCTTATAACCCTATAATTGTTTCAGGATTTGCCTATGGAACCGATATTACCGCACAAAATGCAGCAGTAAAACACAATCTACAAACTATTGGTTGTTTGGCCCATGGGTTAAACCAGATATATCCCAAAATACATGAGAAATACGTCGCTCCTATAGAAGCACATGGAGGTTTCTACACGGATTTTTGGAGCACCAATCCTTTTGACCGCAATAATTTTTTAAAACGAAACAGAATCATAGCAGGACTAAGTGAAGCTACAATTGTTATAGAATCTGCGGAAAAGGGTGGTAGTTTGGTGACGGCAGACATTGCAAATTCCTACGACCGTGAGGTCTTTGCAGTCCCTGGACGCCCTACAGACTCACGAAGTGTTGGCTGTAACAATCTTATCAAATTTCAGAAAGCCCACTTGCTATCTGACCCGCTGGATATCCCTTATATCCTTAATTGGAAATTGGACAATGACGATGCAAAATCCAAGACAACCTCAATACAGAAACAATTGTTTGTAGAATTGGATGACGATGAAAAACAAGTTTATAATTACCTTAAAGCAAACGGCAAGGACCTTTTAGACTCCATTGCCCTTCAATGCCAAATACCTAGTTATAAAGTAGCGAGCCTTCTATTAAATATGGAGCTTAAAGGAGTTGTAAGACCTTTACCCGGAAAGATGTTTGAGCTTATTTAATTAATACCCAACCTTAGCTCTAACACGTTTTAAAACGTCATCTGCCACAACTTTGGCTTTTGCCGCACCTTTAGCCAATGCAGCATCGACTTCATCTAAGTTGTCCATGAAGTAAGAATACTTCTCTCTGGCATCACCAAATCGTTCGAGAATGAGCTCAAATAAGGCTTGCTTGGCGTGTCCGTAGCCATAACCTCCTTTTTCGTAATTGGCTTTCATTTGGGCTGTTTCGGCATCAGAGGCCAAAATGGTATATAATGCAAAACAATTACAAGTAGACCAATCCTTGGGTTCTTCGAGTGGTGTGCTGTCTGTTTTTATGGACATGATTTGCTTACGCAATTTTTTTTCTGGCAAGAAAATGTCAATAATGTTTCCTTTGCTTTTACTCATTTTGGCACCATCGGTTCCAGGTATGAGCATCGTGTCTTTTTGGATATCTGCGACAGGAAGTACAAAGGTTTCTCCCATCTTGGCATGAAAACGGGAAGCCACATCGCGGGTCATTTCAATGTGTTGCTCTTGGTCTTTTCCTACTGGGATTATTTCAGAATCATAGAGTAGAATATCGGCCGCCATAAGCATAGGATAGGTAAACAAGCCACCATTCACATCGTCTAATCGATCAGCTTTATCTTTAAAACTGTGGGCCAGCTCTAATCGTTTAAATGGAAAGAAGCAATTTAGATACCAAGCCAATTCAGTGACTTGAGGCACATCACTTTGTCTGTAAAATACACTTTTTTCAATGTCAAGACCAAAAGCTAGCCAAGTAGCTGCTGTAGAATAGGTATTATGCCTTAAAGTATCTGCATCTTTTATTTGAGTAAGCGAATGCAAATCTGCAATAAATAAATAGGATTCATTAGAAGCTTGTTTGGCCTTTTCTATAGCTGGTAAAATTGCGCCTAAAATATTACCCAGATGTGGTGTTCCTGTACTTTGTATTCCTGTTAGAATTCTTGCCATTACTATATCCTGCAGGTGCAGGAATTTCAATTAAATTAAACTTGTTTGATAACTGAACGCAAAGATAAATTTTTTAGTTTTGGTTTCATGGTGATTTTCAAATATCCATTTTGGTTGTTGTACCGCATCTGGTTTTACATTTTGGTAGCCGTACCAATTATTGTCTTATTTCCGGTACTGATAATTTCCATTTCAAGAGAACGATGGTATCCTTTCTTCTTTAGACTAGCCAGGTTTTGGGCCAAGTTTATTTTAATTGGGATGGGTTTTAGATACCAAATTATAAAAGAGGAAAAACCCTTGAAGGGCCAGAGTTACATGTTTATAGCCAACCACACTTCTATGACGGACATTATGCTTATGTTGGCAGCCGTAAAGAATCCTTTTGTTTTTGTGGGTAAAAAAGAATTAGCTAAGATTCCTTTATTTGGATTTTTCTATAAACGTACTTGTATTCTTGTAGATCGTAATAATGCCGAAAGCCGAAAAGCCGTTTTTCTTAGAGCTCAGCGGCGATTGAGACAAGGGCTGAGTATTTGCATATTTCCTGAAGGCGGTGTGCCAGAGGAGCATGTAACCCTTGATGATTTTAAAGATGGCGCCTTTCGGTTGGCCATTAATCACCAAATTCCTGTAGTTCCCTTAACGTTCTATGATAACAAAAGGCGTTTCTCTTACACATTTTTTAGTGGCGGACCAGGCCGAATGCGAGCCAAAATACATTCCTTTTTAAAGACAGAAGGGCTTACTATTGATAAGACAAAATCTTTAAAGGAAGATGCAAGGCAAATAATTTTAAAAGAGTTACAAGAAGGCCATAAAAAAAAGCTGCCCTAACCAGGGGCAGCTTTCATCATCATTGCTAAATTGTGTTGCAATAACCTAACTTAACTAACCTAAAACTTAAAACTTAAACCAGAATACACTCCAACGAAGAATGGCCTAAAATCACCAGAGGTATTACTAAAGGTATTTATTTGATACTTGAACATGGGTTCAAGATTTATC